>VXRI01000225.1 GCA_009838595.1 Chloroflexota bacterium
ACGCGGCGTATCAAAAGTGGAAACAGCCATTATCTTTCCTCCGTTCCACCCATTCTACCACCTAAATTGACATGCGTGGTTCCTAATCGGCGCGCTAACGCCTGTCGCTCTCGATGATGCGCCTGAAGCGGCTGCGTAGCTTGCCCAGCCCCGGGTCGTATTCGCCCAGCGGATATTCTTCCGGGCGCGCTTCCGCCCACACAAGGGCAATCTCATTGATTAGAGCCGCGTCAACGACCCTGTTCTTAGCGCGCGCCAAGACGAACTCTCGCATCTCCCTGCGCCGCTTCGCCATTCCGTAGAAATAGAATGGCAGCCAGACAGGAAGAAAGATTACGCGCAGGATGAACCGGAATATGGATACCTGAGTGCTCAGGTTTTCGTGGCTGGCGCTCGTGTCCAGCCTTGCCACTTCCGAACGCCAGTCGCGTTGTGGTTCTCTGGACATAGCGTTATCTCTCCAGTCCGCACTTGCATGTCAACCATTAAGCGTACTTGCCGGTTAGCTGCGGCGTGGTGCCTTCGTTGCCGGCGGCTTCCCATTCGTGGCGCGTCTCGCGGCCCCAGGTGCGCTTGAGGTCGTCCTGCACGCTCAGGTGCAGCCTGCCCAGCCCTTCGACTTCCATCTCTATCTTGTCGCCGTCTTGTATCGCGCTCAGGCCGAAGTGGTTCGTGCCGGTCGCAACAACATCGCCCGGTCCGAGCGAGTGCACGGATGTTACCCACTCGATGACGCGGGGGATCTTGTGTGCCATATCGTCGGTGTTGAAGTCTTGGCAGAGACGGTCGTTAACCCACAGCTTGACGGGCAGACTTTGCGGATCGGCGATTTCGTCCGCGGTCACGAGATACGGACCCATCGGTGCGAAGGTCTCTCGCGATTTCATCTGGTAGAACGCAGGAATCCCGCGCGCGGACACGTCGATGAAGTTGATGTAGCCGAAGATATAGTCGTAGGCGTCTTCCGCCTTGACCTGCCAGGCGGGCTTGCTGATGATTAGCCCCAACTCCGCCTCGTGCTCGAATTTAGAGTAGGCGGCATCCGGCAGCAGGATGGTGTCTCCGTCGCCGATGACAGCGTTAGGCGACTTGTTGAAGGCGTTTATCGGCGCAGGCTCGGAGCGCGTGCCGTTCTCCATGTAGTTAACCGCCATGCAGATGATGTTGAGAGGCCCCGGCGCGGGCGAGCGCAAGCGGACGCTGTCTAACGGCACGCCGTCGCTGTCGGCGATCGCCTGCTCGATGTGCGGCTTGTGCGTGTCGAAGTCGGCTATCAGCCCGGATAGGATGTCCTGCGGCGATACATGCGGGATGTGGCTCGCCGCGTCCGACAGGTCAACTACATTGCCGCCCTTGAGCGCGCCCAGATTGTAGTCGTCGAAGAATACCAGTTTCATAGTTTAACTCCCTTCAGTGATTAGGTTTATCAGTTCGTCAGTATATCAGTTTGTCAGTTCTTCCACCCTAGCGCCATCCATCAGGTATTCTCAGTATGTCTTGGAATGCAAATCGATCCGTGTGCGAACGGCGTGGATTCCCGCCTGCGCGGAAATGACGAACCGAATATCAATACACGCTGAGAGTACCCTCCATCAGGGAGAAGGGAAGCTCCCTCTATCCTATCCCTTCCATGTTGATTTCATATCTTGACGATGCGGTTCACATAGATGGCGGGCGTGTGGACACTGTGCCCGTCTATGTCGCCTACATTCACTACTTCGTCAACTTCCATGATGGTCGTGCGTGCGGCAGTCGCCATGACGCCGTTGAAGTTGCGCGATGTGCCGCGATAAACGATGTTGCCGAGCGGGTCTGCCTTGAGCGCGCGCAGCAGCGCATAGTCCGCCTTGAGCGCGTGTTCCAGCACATGCGGCTTACCGTCGAAATCGCGCGTCTCCTTGCCCTCGGCGAGCAGTGTGCCGGCGGCTGTGGGCGTGTAGAACGCCGGTATGCCGGCTCCACCGGCGCGTATGCGCTCCGCGAGCGTCCCCTGGGGGACGAGTTCCAGCTCAACCTTGCCCTCTCTATACGCGCGTTCATACGATGTTGGGCGCGATGGCGACGGCGACACTGGGAAGGACGCCACGACCTTCTTAATTTGCTCGTTGTCCACGAGAATGCCGATATCTATAGGGCGGTCGCCGGGTATCGTGCCGAAGCCGATGACGCTCGCAAGCCCTGCCGTGTTGCTGATAATCGTTAGGTCGCGCGCGCCGTGGTCTCGCAGCGCGCGGATGAGGTTTTGCGGCGTGCCACCCGGTCCCGCGAAGCCGTCTATCATCAGAGTCGCGCCGTCAGGAATATCCGTAACCGCATCGTCGAAGGACGCCACAACTTTGTTTATCGCCATACGCTCAACTGCCCCAAAATGATTATTCTGCCCTTACTCCACCGACTACTGCCAATTCTACATGGCGGATTTTACCATGCTTGACAAGCATGGCGGCTTGGACGGCGGGACAAATCAATCACCATTCTGCCCATCCTTGTCTAGCTCCACCCTGTCCATCGATGTTAATTCGCTTACGCCCTTGAGCGGCGAGGCGGCGCGAAGACGACCAGTAGCGTCAACGTCTCCGTGATGGAGTGGAACT
>VXRI01000033.1 GCA_009838595.1 Chloroflexota bacterium
GATGACCACCGAGTCTCCGGTTCTCATGCGAAGCGTGGGGCCGAGGACGGGCAAGTCGTTGTAAGAATAGGTGTCCGTTAGGTCTGTCTGTCGGTAGTCGTGGCGTGATTTCCCAATTTTGAGTTCGTAGTTCGCGCCGCCTTCGGCGTCAAACGTCGGCTCCAACAAGTTCGGTATCGGAAGCGGCGAAACAGCCGGTGTATCCAACTCCACACGGTCAATCGTGGCACAGCCTGCCAAACAAGCGGTTGCTAAAACCACCCATAGAACGAGGGTCCCTCTCGCCAACATAGGAATACGGATGCAGATGAATGTCTCACAGTGGGCGCGTCTCCGGTCTACTATCCGTGTGCTGTGCGCGAATCGCGGCCACAATAAACCGTGCAGGCGAAACATTGTCCTTCATCTCCCCATTCTCCATCATTTAGGGGCAGGTGTAATACCTGCCCCTTACCTTATATCGTTCCTTCGATAAGTCAGGATTGGCTCTAACCTTCCGCAAGAAGGGGAAGAGACTTTTGGTTAATCACGGGGAACTATGGGCAGCGTGATGTGCGACGGATGCGCAGCTGAATGGTGAACCGTCTGCAACGCGGACGTGAATGTACCTTCTTCGCCGATTGTACTGCCAGTGTTCATGTTGCGGTCGAAGCGTGGGAAGTTGCTCGACGATATTTCCACGCGAATGCGATGTCCCTTCTTGAACACGTTCGCGGTCGCCCATAGGTCGATTTCGTACTGCACGATGTCGCCGGGGGAGACGAATGACGCAGGCGCGCGTGGCGTGCGATAGCGTGCGCGGATAATTCCATCCGTCAGGTTGCGCGCGTAGCCGTCCGGCTCCACATCCACCAACTTTGCGGTGAAGTCTGTGTCTGGTGCCGATGTGGACGCATACAGCGTTACGGTTATCGGTCCCGTAACTTCCGTGTCCCGCTCCATCGGCGGCGTGGAATACACCAGCACATCGGCGCGTGCCTCGACGGGACGCTGGTCGTACGCTCCCGGCGCCATGAACGCAGGGTCGCAGCACAGACCGCCGCCTACTGTGGGCACGGGGTCGATAGGATTGTACACAAACACATCCGGGGGCTCGTCGCCGGGCGATTCAAGGCTTAGGCTACCGTCGCCGTTCAGCGTGTTTGCGCGTCCACCGCTGTGCAGATAGTAGCGCAGATTTTCAGCGCGCTCCAAGGGCCAAGAATCTTCGTAGCGCCATTCGTTCACGCCCATCACGAAGATGCGCACGGGACGGTCGCCCGGCACGCCGTTGTCCGCGCCGTTCAGATGGTGGTCGTAGTAGCGTAGGAACTCGCCCGCAAGGTCAATTGCCGCCGCCGCCGAGCGCGTACCAAAGTTATACTCGCCGGACACCGCAGGAGCAGAACCGGAGTGTATCCACGGACCTATTAGCAGGCGCTGACCGTTGCGCGCAAGTTCGGACGCGCCGTCCTCGCGCATGCCTAGGTAGTTCGCAATTGTGCCGCCGAGGAAGATGTCATACCAGCCGCCCACATTGAACGCGGGTATGGCAATGTCCGAGTGCGATTCTGCGATGCAGACCTGTTTCCAGTAATCGTCGTAGTCGGCGTGTGAAAGCCAGTCGTAATAGTACGGCGCGACACCTTCCTTGAGATGCGGCATATTCTGCATCGGCAGGTGCGAGAATCCGACGTCTAGCGCGTCCTTCGCCGTTATCAGGGCATTCAAGTCGGCGATGTCCTTGTTGATTTGCTGGGACAGATTGCTCCAATTCGCGCTTGATAGTGCGCCAATCGACCACGACAGGTTGAAGCCTAGCTCGAACGCGCCGCCTTGCCATGCCCAGCCCTCGTGGTAGTCGTGCGCGGTGAAGCCCGGCGCAATGGCGGTGAGCGACGGCGGCTGCGACTTCGCGGCAAGCCACTGCGTCGCTCCCACATAAGATATGCCGAAGGTCCCAACCTTGCCTGTGCACCATGCTTGCGACGCAAGCCATTCAACCGAGTCGTAGCCGTCGTTAATCTCGTTGATAAAAGTGTAAAACTCGCCTTCGGAAGTGTACCTGCCACGCACATCCTGCACGACGGCGGCGAATCCGTTAGTGGCGGCGCGGATGACATCGAGCGTACCAGTGCGGTTGGCGGGGCTGCTCTTGTCGTATGGCGTGCGGGTCAGCAGCGCGGGGAATCGTTCCCCGGGCGCATCCGGACGGAAAACATCGGCGTAAAGCGTCGCACCGTCCCGCATTGTGATGGGGACATTGAAGTCGGCTTTGATTGAGTAGGGTCCAGCCATTGTGTTACCTCCGATACCAGGCATTAGGGTTCAGGTTTTAAGGGCAGATGGTTTGCCTGCGATTTGGTGGTTCGATCAGCTTACCACGAATGGAACGACAGGCTATGCTGCGAATGTATAGCAGGGGACGGCGAGTGTCAAACAAAAACCAAACAGGGTGCGCAAGACGGAGCAATCGTGGGATTCGCGCACGCCGGACCTGAACGCGAAGGCGAAACCGGATACGATGCAGAATTGTATGCAATATACTTGTTGCAAAGGCATCAAAGTAGAGGTGTTGGGCGGCGTCTTACCATCGCAGCGGGGCGAGGTGCG
>VXRI01000065.1 GCA_009838595.1 Chloroflexota bacterium
AGCGGCAGGATGGACTTGCGCAGCACGCATAAGGCGGGCATCGTGTTCAATCCGGTCGAATCGTCGTTCTTCGAAAATCTGGACAGCGAAATCAGATCGCTGCTACAAGTGAGCGAATCCGCCACCGGCACGCAATTCGAGGTCATGGACGACACATACGGCACGCGCTGGGCGTCGCTGGAAGACCGAGATTTCGAGGATCTCGTATCTACAATCTACCTGATAAGCGAGACAGTGATAGAGCACGGATTCGCGGAGCGGCTGCTAGCAGCGGTGTTCGGAGTGCAGTACGAGGGTAGGGATGCGTACTGGATATACAACTACAAGCGCGGAAGATTCTATCCGATGGTTATCACTGCGCCACAGACGCGCGACAACGCCGCAGAAATGCGCCTCAGCGCCGTGATGGAACAGGAGAAAATCCCCGTAGAGCGCAGCTTAGAAAACTGGTACTCGCTCTGGGGCATTCCCTTCTAGTCTGTGTTGACATTTTGATATTGCAGTTCGTCTTTCCTGCGCAGGCGGGAAACCAGTGTCTTTCGGAGGCGGAATTACGCGCAAGTCAATCAAATATACGTCTCCGGATTTCCGTTTCCACGGGGATGACGTAAATGTCCACACAACCTAGTGTGTCGTGTCCTTCCCCAGGTCCTTTCGGTTGTCACCCTGAACGAAGTGAAGGGTCTAAAATCGCTGTGTGGAAACAAGCCTGTCCGTAGTCAACGCGTTTAGATTTCTCGTGTTGCTCGAAATGACAAGGAAAAAGCGAATCGCCTCGGCAACCATATACTCGCTGCCGATTATCCCTGCACTAGTCCCTCTCCCACGAACATCTCTTCCGCTTCAAGCAGCGTGATGTCCGGCTCCGGCAGCACAAGGTCGGATTCTACGAGTTCGTCCATTGGCACAGGACTGCCTTTCTCGCGCACTAGGTCGAGCATCTGCTTCAGCACGCGAGCAAAGCCTTCATCATCCTCTGCCGCGACGATTTCCACGAGTTCGTTGTCGATGGTGTTCAGGTCGTCTATGAACGCGCCGGGCAGGTCGTACTGCCCTTCTGTTAATATGCGGACTATCATATATTTAGTGCCTCTTCAGTCATTCCTATTCATAAATCCCTTTATCCCTTCCCCATGGTGGAGGAAGTTTAGAGGACAGAACCTAGCAATGCATAAATGCCTGATTTAGAGGTAAACCTTCGTCAGGCAATGCTTCGTCATTGCAAGGCGTTCGGCAAATCGTCTCTGCACCATTCGCGCATTGCCATCACCGGCAGCAGCGCTCATGTCTCATCTCGCCTATTCCGCAGCGCGGCGAGTTCTTCGTCCACCGCATTGCCGGACGATTGCGGCAGCGCTTGTCGTTCACCCGATGGTAGCTCGCCCTTGAGTGTTGCTAGTTCGTCTTCCACATTTTGCGCCGCCAGCATCTGAGAGAGTTCCTTGCTGAGCGGGTCGCCGCCCTCGCCAGAGAAGTCGTCCAGGACACCCAATTCTGCGAGTTCGTCTATTGCGCCCGCGCGAGAGCGCATGTTTTCGGTCTTGAGTTCGGCGCGGTCGATAGCTCGGGATACATCCCCCATCTCTTCGGAGATGCCGGACAAGGCAGAACCTATGCGAACCTGCGCCTGTGCTGCGTTGTATTGCGCCTTGACCACTTCCTTGCGAGTGCGGAATGCCGCGACCTTTGCCTGTAACCGCTGTTCAGCCTGGATAAGCTTCTCCTGCTCCATCTCTAGGTCGGCAATCTGCCCGTCAAGCCCTTCAAGCTCCATCAAAGAGGCGTGTTTGCGTTGCAACGCCATCCGCGCGAGGTCTTCTCTGCCTGCGCCCATAGCCTGTCGCGCTTGTCCGTCCAACTTCACGATGCTGTCCTTGACCTTAGACGCCTGCAGTTCCAGACGGCGCTTTGCAGTAACCATCTCGACCACGCCACGCTTCACATCGCGTAGCGTTTCCATCTGCTTCTCGTACGCGTAATCCAGCGTCTCGTTAGGGTCTTCCGCATTGTCCAAAATTCGGTTCATCTTGGATTTCACGACCGTTGACATTCGAGAAAGTATGCCCATTTTCCACCTCGTTTTGCCTATGGGGCTTGTTGACTCTAGCTTGCTGAAATGCTGCGAACCACACTAATACCGGCTTTTATTGCCACGAAGCACTTGGATAAGCCCCATCACGCCAAAAACCACGCCGGCGACAAGCGCAATCCAGCCCAATACGGTCAGAATGAATTGCAGAATGCCGACAATAAGCAAAATGCCCACTCCTACGAGGATAAGCCCCGCGACAATCATCGCGCCACTGCTCATTAGCCGCCTCCTGTATGTATGATGAATAAAGTCAGAAACTATCCCCAATTCTATCACACTGGAACAAGCCATTTCTGACGACAATCTCATCTCACCCGTCCCATCAATTCTTGTCAGTTCGCCAGCGTGTTATTTGTCATTCGTACCAGCGGGAGGAAAAGGAGGGCGCCTGAATAGCCGTGTCAGGTGTGACGGGGCGGTTTGATAAACTCGCCCAAGTGTGCAGTCTATTAACCATTGGTGCTAGTTTAAGACATAGTTGAAAAAGCCACGGGGATGCG
>VXRI01000008.1 GCA_009838595.1 Chloroflexota bacterium
AATTGACCACACGAACACCGCCTGATAACTTTGACCGCGTATAACTCTTGCCGTGCTCCAGAACAACATGGCGCAAGACTATCGATGAAACCGACTAACTGAAATTCCGAAATACTTGCCAATGATTGACTTGAACGCAACGCCTTCCAAGAAGTCGAACATCCGCCGCGTCGCCGTTCTTGGCGCGGGCACGATGGGCGCGCAGATTGCAGCGCTTGTCGCGGCGAAAGGCATACAATGCGACCTACTGGACATGAGCGCCGCAATGGTAGAAGACGCAAAGCAGCGCCTGCTAAATATGCGTCCGAAGGTCGTCGTTGACCCTACAACGCTGGAACGCATACGAGCCGGTTCGTTCGACGAAGACCTGCAAAGATTAGCTGACGCGGACTGGGTAGTGGAAGCAATCGTGGAGCGCGCAGGACCGAAACTCGCGCTTTGGAGCAGAGTTGCAGATTTCGCGCGCTCAGACGCCATCCTGAGCACGAACACTTCCGGAATACCGATAGCGCAGATCGCTCGTGCATTGCCAGCCGAGATGCGCGGACGCTTCCTGGGCACGCATTTCTTCAATCCGCCGCGATACTTGCACCTGCTCGAACTCATCCCCACTTCCGAAACAGATTATAGCGCCATTAGCACGATACGCCAATTCGGAGAAGATGTGTTGTGCAAGGACGTGGTGCTTGCGCGCGATGTTCCCGGATTCATTACAAACCGTATAGGCTGCTACTACTTCCTTGCCGTCATGCGGGCGGCAGACGAACTCTGCCTCACCCCTGACGAGGCGGACGCGGTATCAGGTCCCTTGATGGGTCGGTCGAATAGCGCTACATATCGCACCATCGATCTTGTTGGCGTTGACATTTTGCTCGACATTTGCGACAACACTCGCGCCGCTATCGCCTCTCAAGACGAAAAGCAGGCATACACCGCGCCGCAGTATCTGCGCGATATGCGGGAGAATGGCTGGCTTGGCAACAAGTCCGGTAAAGGTTTCTACAAGCGTGAAAGGCAAGACGGACAATCGCGCATCTTGGCACTCAACACCAGCACTATGCAGTACCAAGACCGGACCGATCGCATGCGAGAATCACTGTCCAACATACGAGCGATTGAGGACACTGGCGAACGCCTGCGCGCGCTAGTGGCAGCGGACAGCACTGCTGCAGAGTTCGCATGGCGATCGCTGTCAAGCCTGCTCGCGTATTCTGCAGCTATGCTGGGGGAAGTCGCCGACGATATCGCGAGCATTGACCGGGCGATGTGCCGGGGCTTCAACTGGGAATTAGGTCCATTCGAAACTTGGGACGCGCTCGGCGTAGAGAAAACTGTCGAACGAATGAAGAGAGACGGAATCGCCGTGCCCAAATGGGTTGCCGCGATTGCACGCGAAGGTGGCAATTTCTATCGCCAAATTGATGGCGAGTCGGATCAAGCTACCGCCGAGGGCAAATATGCCAAGTTTCAGGATAGCCGCGCGTGACGACCTGGGAGCCGTGTCCGCTCTGCGCCGCCACCGCCGCCACCTTGCTGCATAAAGGCGGTAAAGGATCGGGATACAGGGATTTCCTGCACTGCGGTGAGTGCGACATGGTCTTTGTGCCACGCGCGCAGATCATAGACTCCACCTCACAGAAGGCGCGTTATCTGCAGCACAACAACGAAGTGGACGACCCCGCATACCGCGAGTTCCTCGGCAGGATGTACTACGCGCTCCGCCCACACTTGAACATTGGCGATTGCGGACTTGACTATGGCAGCGGCCCCGGACCAGCACTGCAACATATGATGCTCGAAGATGGGTTCGATGCGCATGTTTATGACATATTCTTCTACCCGAACACGGCTGCCCTGAATCGCACCTACGACTTCATCACCTGCACCGAAACGGTTGAGCACTTCTCCGATCCACGCACTGAGTTGCAACGATTCGACATTCTGCTGCGTCCCGGTGGATGGCTTGGCGTAATGACCGGCATGCTTGATAGCTGGGAGGATTTCTCATCGTGGTATTACCACCGCGACCCAACGCATGTGAACTTCTTCAGCCGCGAAACGATGCGCCGGGTAGCGGCGTGGCAAGGCTGGGACACCCACTTCCCGCGTGAGAATGTGGCCCTGTTCAAGAAGCCTGAGTGAGCCGCCGGTGGCATTCCACTTGTCCCGACACCCCTGCCGGCGTACTACGCTGTCGGGCGGGCGCGTTTGATGAAGCGCGGATATTCGGCTATACTCGATTGCAGTTGAGCATCAATTATACGAGGAGGTAAGTCATGGCAAAGCCAAAACAGCTAGGACATTTGGTGTTGCGTGTACGCGACCTTGAGGCATCCGAGCAGTGGTACTCTGAGGTGTTGGGTTTACACACGACGAACAAGCGCCCCGGCAGCATGATATTTATGAGCGCGAAGGAAGGCTCGTCGCACGAACTCGCACTGGTGAGCGTGGGACCGGACGCGCCCGGACCGGAAGAATCGCGCGTTGGCTTATACCACTTCGCATGGGAAATGGCATCGCTCGAAGACCTGCAGGAACTCTACGCCCATATGAAGGCGAAAGACGTGAATATCGGCGGAATCGGCG
>VXRI01000395.1 GCA_009838595.1 Chloroflexota bacterium
GTGTGGACAGCATCACCTCGAATTCGCTGAATCCCATCGCACCCAGCAGGCCAAAATCAAGGTCAAGCACACCGTTGACCTCATCGACGACTTGGTCCGGGCGACAGAAGATGTGCGCGTCGTCCTGCGTCAAGCCACGCACTCGCAGCAGCCCGTGCAGCACGCCACCCCGTTCGTAGCGATAGACCGAGCCGAGCTCGCCCACGCGCATCGGCAGTTCGCGGTAGCTGCGCATCGCCGTGCTGTAGTACATGATGTGGAACGGGCAGTTCATAGGCTTCAGGTAATAGTCCTGCCCGTCCATTTCCATCGCGGCGTACATGTTCTCCTGATAAAAGTCCAGATGCCCGCTCGTTTCCCAGAGCGTAGAGCGCCCGATGTGTGGCGTGTACACGAGCTCGTAGCCCGCGCCGTAGTGTTCCTGTTTCCAGAAGTCTTCGACCAAGCCCCGCAAGCGCGCGCCCTTTGGATGCCAGATGATTAAGCCGGGGCCGGTCTCGTCGTGAACGGAGAATAGGTCGAGTTCCCTGCCGAGCAGTCGATGGTCTCGGCGGCGCGCCTCTTCTATGCGATTCAGGTGTTCGTCGAGCGCCTCTTGCGACTCGAACGCCGTGCCGTAGATGCGCTGCAGCATCGGTCGATTTTCATCGCCGCGCCAGTACGCGCCTGCCACGCTCAGCAACTTGAACGCCGGTATCTTGCCTGTGGATTCAACATGCGGACCGGCGCAAAGATCCTCAAATTTGCCGTGCCGGTATGTCGAGATTGCTTCGCCTTCCGGAATTTCGTTGATAACCTCGAGTTTTAGCGGTTCGTCAGAATGCAATTGCAGCGCTTCGTCGCGCGGATATTCGCTGTATTCGAAAGAGTGGTTGGCGGCGATGACCGCCTTCATTCGCTTTTCGATGCGCTTCAAGTCTTCATCGCGGAAGGGCTCAGGCGCGAGGAAGTCGTAGTAAAATCCATCGTCCGTAGGCGGCCCAATGGCGAGCTTGATGTCCGGGTAAAGCTGGGTAACCACATCCGCCATGACATGTGCCGCCGAATGGCGAATGCGCTGGCGCAGTTCGGCGAGGTCTGAATCCTGCTTAAGAATCATTGTCTATCGTCCTCCGTAGCCGCCGGGGCAGTCTCTGACCCGGCGCGCTATCATTGTCGTGGTTATACTACGCTGAATTGCGGATATTTAGGGACAAACAAAGGCCTCCTGCGTTGCTCCAATAGCAACGGGAGGCTGCATAGTCAAATGATGTTCCGGATACGAGCGTGCTACGCGGTTCCCAAGAGTCGGCGTCCTCAGTGTAATTCAAATGCGTACACAATTAGAAATAGTCTGCGTGTATTGTATCCATGCTCGGCGCACAAGGTCAATAAAAGAGCAAAAAATGAGCGCCCAGCGTATATGTGAAATGCCGAGCGCTCAATCTATGTATGTGAACCGTTATCTGGCCTCTCGCCCAATTGGTCTAACTCGAAAGCTGCCGCAGCCGAGGATCCAACTTGTCCCGCAACCAGTCGCCTAGGAAGTTGAGTGCCATTACCGTAAGGAAGATCGCGAGACCTGGGAAGAAGGAAATCCACCAGGCGTCGCGCAGGTAGTTGCGCCCGTCGGCAATCATCGCGCCCCATGTCGGCGTGGGAGGCGGGATGCCCGCGCCCAAGAAACTCAGGAACGACTCCGCCAATATGAGTTGGCCAGAGCGCAGCGTCGCTATCACCAACACGGTGTTGATGACGCCGGGCAGAATGTGCATGACCAAAATGCGTGGCAACGATGCGCCAGCGATACGCGCCAGGGCGACATAGTCGCGCTCACGCAGAGACAGTACCTCGCCACGCACATTTCGCACGAAACCCGCCCAGGTGAGCACTGCAAGCACGATAATCATGGTGGTCAGGCTTGTACCGAGCACCAGCGCAAGCACCATAGCGACCAGCACGAATGGCAATCCAAGGAAGATGTCCACAAGGCGCATAATGACTTCGTCGATTATGCCGCCGAAATAGCCGGCAATCAAGCCCAAGGCGGTGCCGATTATTGTGCCGAAGATGAGCGAGAACGCCATCACCATCAGAGAAATGCGCGCACCGTAAAAGAGGCGGCTGAGCATGTCTCTGCCGATGGTGTCCGCTCCAAGTATGTATGCCCAAGTGCCGTCCCCGTACCATATGGGCGGAGTGTTTCGGGCACGAAGGCTGCTGAAAAGCGGGTCGTGCGGCGATACTAGCGGTGCCATCACCGCTATGAAGACCATTACAGACAGAATGATTATCGAAAGGACGGGCCAATTTCTCAGGAACTGGATAGATTTGGTCATCCATCCTGCGCTACCGGGATCGAACCTGACCTCGAAATCCTGCTGGGTCTGCGCCTGCGCCATACTCTCAACTTCTCCTTACGAGTAGCGGATACGGGGGTCTATGAAAGAATACAAGATGTCCACAAGGAAATTCAGCACAATGAAGGCTGCGGTGAACATCAGGGTGACGACCGCCAGAACTGTGAAGTTGTTCGTCCAGACGGCTTCAACGGCGAATCTTGCAAGCCCGGGCCATGCGAATACTACCT
>VXRI01000098.1 GCA_009838595.1 Chloroflexota bacterium
TTCCCTGTCTGGGCGCTTGCGAAATGTGTCGTTCGATTTCGTTCCATATTTCCGCTAGACGGTGATGCCGTCGCAAGAATCGCCTTACGCTTCTATGCAGTTCAATCTCGTACCGCCTTTGATCAGAAGTCATCTACTGTGTTTCTCCGCGCATTCGCCTCCGGGCAAAGGTTTCTTCTATGTCGTCCCCCGCCGCGACGGTCTCCTCCATTGACGCGAACCTGCCGTTGAGCAATCGGATAGTCTCCATATCCGTGCTTCCCCGCTGTGATGATACACAGACGCGCGCAGATAACACAAGAACGCGATAAATCTTCTTGGGCTAGGCATAATCTCCGTGTGTATTGTTCTCTCCCCCTTGACACCCCCCAACGCCCACGCCTATCGTGAACATACACTCAGGCACAGAGCAAGGAGGTCAGGGATGCCACGAGTTGAGTTCCCTAGCTATCTCGATAAAGAAGAAACTCTCCGGTCACTACGCCGATCTGAGACCATGATGAAACACTACTTCAAGGTTCGCCCAGCGTTGCTGGAGAAGTACCCCGACCAGTGGATACTATGGGACGGGGAGAGCGTCATTCACGCATGCGATACCGGCGCCGAAATGATCCGGCATATCAGGGAAAACAACATCAACACAAGAAACATGGAGATAGACCATCTCGAAACCAACCCAACAAGGATGATTCTTTGATCACGGGATTCTTTAGCAGCAGAGGTCGTCCATACATATACGGCAGAGTAACTCTCCCGCGATTTGGCGTTTCCACAGATGTGCCTTTTCTGCTGGACACCGGCGCCGATTCCAGTTGCCTGCACTTCCGCCATACCAGCGAGTTGGTAGTACCGGAAAGTAGCCTGGGAAACGAATCTTCCGTTGGCGGAATTGGCGGAAATGCCGCATATTATCGGGAGCCGGCAATGGTCACATTCGCATACGGGTCCGGGGGCATTGATGAAGTTTCCTATAACATAGACCTCGCTCTCTCATACTCCGATGCGACCTTAGGACTCCCTTCACTCTTGGGACGCGACATCCTCGATGACTGGCATATCGAGTACAGCCGAAAGCGCAATCTGCTGCGCTGCATGATATAGATAGCCCATAGCCTTGCTCACGGTAAGCAAGGCTTAATCATTCCACTAGCCTCAGCCAACACCGCCTCCCCATCCCATCCATCACCGTCCTGCTAGTTTCCGTCGCCCTTGACCTCCACTCCCGCCGTCTCTTCGGCTACTTTGATGGCTGCGTATTGGTCTTCGTTGCCCAAGCCTTTGCCCATGGCGAGCGTCTGCACTTGGTATGCCGCCGATCCGACCATATTGGACGCGCCTAGCGAAGCCGCGAGTTGCGCCGCAAGACCCAAGTCCTTGTGCGACAGCGCGAGCTTGAAGCCCGGCTCAAAGTTGCGCTCGAACACCTTGCCCGTCAAGCCGGTGCGCCCGTGCAGAGTGCTTGCAGCCGTATTATCCATTACCTCTTGCAGCCGCTCCGGGTCCAGACCGGCGGCGACGCCCATGGTTACGGCTTCGCCCAGCAGCGTTGCGACCGAGCAAGACACCAGATTGTTGACTATCTTGGTGGTAACGCCTGATCCCAGTTCGCCGCAGTAAAATTGCTGGTCGCCGAGCGTGTCCAACACATCTTTGCAGTCCTCGACAACGCTCGCGCTGCCGCCAATCATCAGCGTGAGAGCGCCGGTTGCCGCCTGCTGCGGTCCCATGCCGACCGGCACATCGAGCATGTCCGCGCCCTTCGCCTGCACCGCCGCGCCGACTCTGCGCGTGGTGTCGGGGTCGATGCTGCTCATGTCGATATATATCTTGCCCACGCTCAACCCATGCACAAGACCGTCTTCGCCGGTCGCCATGCTCTCGACTATCTGCGGCGTGGGCAGCGAGCTGACTATGACATCGCACTGCTCCGCGACCTCGCGCGGCGACGATGCGGCAGTCGCGCCCTTGTCCACTAGCGCCTGCACTGCCTCAGCGCGTATGTCATACACCGTTACATCGTATCCGCTTACGAGCAAGTGCGAAGCCATGCCCCCGCCCATGTTACCCAAGCCAATGTAGCCTATCTTCCTGTCTGCCATGTTGCGCCTCCTATAAGTTGCACGCACTTCTTTGTGATATGAGATTGTACGCGACTTGCCATATTCAATGTCCATTCGACCTATGCGAAAGGGGTCAGTATGGACTCGAACGAATTGCGCCAATCCCGGCGAAATATCGTGCCCAATACGCAAGCCTTCGTCAAGCCGCTGCCAGATTCCACACCTTTAGCGCCAATCCGAATGTGCTGGATACCAGCACCAGCGCAATCACGCCGCGCCGCCATACTACGTCGGTCAGGCTTTGCGCGATGCGGTCGCCGAGTAATGCGGCGATCAGGGCAGGCACGATGGACGCTATCAGCAGTGTGCTGCGGGCGGGCGTGTAACTGTGTAGTATACACATCAGGCGCAGCCGACGAATAGAGAGGTGTAGATGTCGCTGGTCGGCCGAAAAATAAAAAAAAATGAAGCGGGGGGGGGGGGGGGGGGGGGGGGGGGGGGGGGG
>VXRI01000239.1 GCA_009838595.1 Chloroflexota bacterium
ATTGACAGCGACTTTCTTCGGAAGATCTGTTATGGCGACTGTGTATTGATCACCAGCGTCCATATCGCGGTACTTGACCTGTTCGCGCTCCAAATCTTCAGGCAACGGGATTACGGCGAGCCTGAAGCCCTTGCGCGATGCGTATCGCAGTTGCCTGCCGAGCCGCGACTGCTCAAAGAAAATCTCGGTGTTTACGCTCGCCGCGCGCAGTGCACTGGCGATTTCGATGGCGGTTGCTGTGAGACTGGCGTCCGGCGTGGTTACCAGCACCTGCGCGGCGGATGCGCTGCCGCCCTTTACGATGCCCGCTTGCAGAAGCTGCGAAAACAGCCTCGTCAGTCCAATGGATATGCCCACGCCGGGCAGAGTCTTGCGAATGAAGTAGCTGGCAAGGTCGTCGTACCGCCCACCGGAGCAGATGCTGCCTAAATGTGGATGATCGTCAAGCCGCGTCTCGTAGATTGTGCCGGTGTAGTAGTCCAGCCCGCGTACGATTCCGATGTCGGCGGAGAAGTTGTCCTCTTCGATGCCAAACGCAGCGGCATGTTCAAACACAGCCTTCAGCTCATCCACACCCTGCCGGTACAGATCGCCGCCCTTGAAAGATTTGAGCCTATCCAGCACTTCAGCCGCGCCGCCATTCGTATGCACAAGCGCTAGGATGCCGTCCGCAGCCGCCTTGCCGTTTGGCATATTATCCAGCGCTTGCAACAGTGGTCCGGTGCCCTGCCGGTCAATCTTATCCGCTTCGCGCAGTACAACGGCGGCGTCGCCCGCGCCAAAGCCGAGATGTTCCAGGTAGCCGGTGAGTATCTTGCGATTGCTGATGCGTATCGTGAAATCGCCAATGTTCAGGCTGTTGAACACATTGGATATTACGGCAGGGATTTCTGCGTCTGCCATCAGGCTAAGCTTGCCGTCGCCCACGATGTCGATGTCGCACTGTGTAAACTCGCGGAATCGACCGTGCTGCGGACGCTCGCCGCGCCAGACTTTCTGAATCTGGTAGCGGCGAAATGGGAAGACAAGCTCGTTGTTGTGCTGCGCCACATACCGCGCGAGAGGTACCGTCAAGTCGAAGTGCAGCGAGTAGTCGCGTCTTTCGTCGCCGGACTGCGCGTGCAGCCCGGTCAGGTTGTAAATCTGACGCTCGGCCTCTTCGCCGCCCTTGGCAGTCAGCACGGAATTGCGCTCAACGGCGGGCGTCTCAATGGGCGAAAATCCAAACAGCTCGAACGACGCGCGGATGCGGTCAAGCATATCCTGCTCGATCAGGCGCTCTGCGGGCGACCATTCCGGAAAGCCGCTAATCGGCGAGGGCGATACTCTGTCTATGCGGTCGGCACACATTGGCGATGATGCTCCTTGTCAACGAGGCGTTGTCAGTGCGACTTGCGAGAACGAATTGTACCACAGCGTAAGGTGTGTGCTGAAATGGGGGAAGCACTTTTCTGTGTAGGCAAGCGATGGGGATGAAATTACTGTTCGCCCAATTGGTGGAAACGCTTCTGTCGGACTTTCGGTGAATTTTGAAATTGCCTGAAAATAGGGGTTGACATGAAGAACGTATGTATTTGTAGTGGGTATGCGTTCTAGAACAAATGACTGTGCAAACGATATAAGAATCAGGCTAAACGCAGAGGAGCGTAGGGAGGACGATTTCGATTGCACGGCAACTGTGAATCTATCTAGGGTCTGTCGTCAAATCAAGTGAAAGGTGTGATAGAGTCACAATGCAAGTGTAGCCTAGAAGAGGAGTAATGACCACGACTGATGCAACAGCCCGCCCACCGCCGCCACGACATATCAGACCGCGTTTGGAACATCCTTGAGCCACTGCTGCCCGGACGTAAAGGCAGCGTGGGTCGCCCGGCACAGGACAACCGTCGCTTTATCAACGCCGTGTTCTGGATAATCCGCACAGGCGCGCCTTGGAGAGACCTGCCACCGGACTACGGCGACTGGAAGAACACTCATCGACGCTACTCTCGCTGGCGGGACGGGGGCATATGGGAGCGGTTGCTGGAAGCGCTGATAGACGAACCGGACTTTGAGTGGTTGATGATAGACGCCGGTTATGTGAAAGTTCACGCTCACGGCACGGGAGCGGTGGGGGGCAGCGAGGCTGTGGGGCGCACAAAAGGGGGCTGAACAGCAAGATACACCTGTGGCGGTGGACGCTCACGGAATGCCTGTGCGGATGCGAGTTACAACTGGCGCGGTGGCGGACGGCAGTCAGGCGTTGGAGCTGATTGAGGGGATAGAAGCGGAGCATCTGCTGGCGGACAAGGGATATGACAGCGATGCTGTGGTGTTGGAAGTGTCTAAACGAGGGATGAACCCTGTGATACCTCCCCGCAGGAGCCGCAAAGAGCAAAGGGAGTATGACACTTATCTGTATCGGCTGCGTCATCTAGTTGAGAACGGGTTCTGTGAACTCAAGGAGTGGCGTGGCATAGCGATGCGCTATGCGAAGAAGGTGTCATCATATTTGGCGAACTGTCAGAATCGGGCAATCGCTATCTGGGCTAAAGTGATTTGACGACACACCCTAG
>VXRI01000215.1 GCA_009838595.1 Chloroflexota bacterium
ACGATGCACTGCGAGCCGAAGAAGTCGGACGCCTCCGCTATGAGCGACGGGCTGGCGACCGCAGCAGTGTTCAGCGACGCCTTATCCGCGCCTGCTTCAAGCATGCGCCGCACATCCGCCACATTGCGCAAGCCGCCGCCGACGGTCAGTGGAATGAACACTTGCTCCGACACTTGCCTGACCACATCGACGATGATGTCTCGGTCGTCCGAGCTTGCGGTGATGTCCAAGAACACCAGCTCATCGGCGCCCTGCGCGTCGTAGAAACGCGCCAAATCCGCAGGATCGCCGGCGTCTCGTATGTTCACGAAACTCACGCCCTTGACAACCCTGCCCTTGTCGATGTCCAAACAAGGTATTATTCGCTTCGTCAGCATTCCGAAGTTCCGTTCATTTCATTTATGCAGATTTGAGGTGCACTAACTTGCGCTTGCCGTTATGCGCCCGTCTAACCGATGGTCTCAATTGCCTCACGCAGGTCGATGTCGCCGGTGTAGATTGCCCTGCCCACGACTGCCGCTTCAGCGCCGATTTCGGCGAGCCGTTCCAAGTGCGCTACGCTAGAAATGCCGCCTGCCGCGATAAGCCGAATATCACCCTGATTGACGAGCGCGCTGACGCCATCGAAGTTCGGCTCGGTCAGCGTGCCGTCGCGCGAAATGTCGGTGTACAGGAAGCGCAAGACGCCCTGCGCCGCCATATCCGCGACCAGATCAGTGGCGAGTGTGTCGCTGCCCTCGGTCCATCCACGGAGCGCGACTGTTCCGTCCTTGGCGTCCACACTTACGATGACGCTTTCCGCGCCGAATTCGTTGAGCAGACTGCGGATGAGTTCAGCGTCTTCGACTGCTGCCGTGCCTAACATAACGCGGTTGACACCGGCATCAATCGCGGCGCGCGCCGTGCCCATATCGCGTATGCCACCTCCGAGATGCAGCGGCACCTCGACGGCTGTTGCGATGCGTTCGACTGCGTTCAAGTTCGCCGGCATACCGTCGCGCGCGCCGTCGAGATCGACAATGTGCAGCTTGCTCGCGCCCATATCAACCCAGCGCATCGCGGTATCAAGCGGGTCATCCGAATACACGGTTTCGCGCGCGTAGTCGCCTTGATACAGGCGCACGCACTTTCCGCCGCGAAGATCTATCGCCGGTATCACTTCCATGCAGGCATCCTTGAAATCAGTATTGCAGTCATCCTAAATCGGCTTCATTCGCCAACACTCGGGCCGTTGGCGCACCGTGGCTCTTTTCGACCAGTGTCAGGAAATTACGGTACAGTTGCAAGCCTAAGGCACCGCTTTTTTCCGGGTGGAATTGCACTGCTGCCACATTGTCCCACGCAACCGCGCTGCAGAAATCTATGCCGTAGTTCGTTATGCCGGCGACTACGGCTTTGTTTTCCGGATCAGCGTAGTAACTGTGCACGAAGTAGAAGTACGATTCAGGCGGTATGCCGTCGAATACAGGATGGTCGAGCGACAAGGATACGCTGTTCCAGCCCATGTGCGGTATCTTCAAGCCGACCTGCTCGGTCTTGTCAGGCGGCAGACGCTTCGTGCTGCCATTCAGTATGGCTAGGCACGCTTCGTCGCCCTCTTCTGATGATTCGAGCAGCAGTTGCAGTCCGAGGCACACGCCCAAGAACGGCTTGCCGCTGTCTATGGACTGCCGTATGACATCGTATAGCCCGCGCTCTCGAATGCTGCGCATGGACGCGTCGCAGGCCCCTTGCCCGGGGAATACCACACCGTCCGCGGCGGCTATGGCAGCGGCGTTAGCGGTGATTTGCGCGTTAGCTCCGCACTCTTCCAGCGCCTTCTGCACGCTGCGAAGATTGCCCGCCTGGTAGTCGATTATCGCGATATTCGAGCGCATTTATTCGATAGTCCGATTAGTCAGCCCCGTCTTAGTGCCTCAAGGAGTTTACTGGGAGTTTTACTCGTCTAGCCGCGTGCCGGTTACGATTTCCATCGGCAGTGCGCGGTCCTCGTAGCGCGCCAGCATGAATAGCAAATCCGCAAGGCGGTTCACATAGCGAAGCAACTCCGGGTTCGGCAATAGCTCTTTCTGATGCAAGCCCACGATGCTGCGCTCGGCAGCCCGCAATGCGCTGCGTGCCAAGTCGAGCGCGCCGGACGCCGCACTAGCGCCGGGGATGATGAACTTTGGCGGCAGCTCAACCTGCGCGCTAAGTTCGTCTATCAGCGTCTCCAGAGCGTCCACGTTCTGCGCGGTTATGGCGTGGAAGTTCGTTGTGTAGTGTTCGTAGTTTTCCACATCGGTGGCTAGTTCTCCGCTGATCGTGAACATTTCGCGCTGCACCTGGAGCAGGATTTCCTTCACGCGCGAGTCCTGTGATAAGGCGCGCGCCAGTCCCATCGCGGATGTGGCGAAATCTGCCTCGCCATATGCCACGCAGCGTGGGTCGTTCTTCGGCACGCGACCGCCGAACAGCAAGCCCGTCTCGCCCGCGTCGCCCGACTTGGTGTATATCTTCATCGTCATGTTCGCGTCTCCCATTCGTGAACGCCGACACTAGCGCATTATATC
>VXRI01000006.1 GCA_009838595.1 Chloroflexota bacterium
AAATGATGGTCTCGCGTGGCGGCTCTTCCATCATCGCACGCTCTTCGAGTGCCAAAGCGACTATGCTCTGCACTTCATCAGCGGTGAGCGCGTCAGACTGCGCTTCCATAACCGCCATGCTGACGGCGTCCTGCACATCCTCGCTGGTGACGGCAGATTCCTGCGCTTCCATAACTGCCATAGAAATCGCGGATTCGACATCGTCGGCTGTAACGGCGTCCTCACTGGCAGCCATTATCGCAGATTCCACCATAGCCTGAATCTCTTCTGGGCTTGCGCCTTCCATGGCTGCGGACTCGACCGCTTCTTCCACCATCATCGCAATGTCGTCAGCAGACACTTGCGACTCTGCCATGCCCATCATGGACTCTTCGACCATCATGGAAATCTCTTCCGCCGTAACCTGTGGCTCAGGCGCGGGCGCTGCACTAGCAACTGCCGATTCAACTATGCTTTGCAGCCGTGCTTCGTCGATAGCAGGCGCTGGTGCGGGAGCCGGTGCGGGCTGCGAGCAGGCGATTGCTGCGAACGCGACCAGCGCCATCATCAGCGCCACCGGCAACAACATTCCTTTCTTTACCAAAGTCCTATCCTCCTTGTTGCTTGCTTGTCCATTATTTCTTGTAGATTTACGATTCGATTATGATGCGGCCTCAGGCAATTCTGTTATGCACACCAAGAAGCACCTGCTGCGCACCAGTGCGACCGCGTTGTTCCTACGATTGCATTATATCAGATAAGCAAGCCTCCTGACTTTCTTCAAGACGGATTGCAAACTTCATTCGGTGATGAGAGTTGCCGTGAATGCGTCTATAACGGCATTACCGGGATTTTCACTCCCTATTAGCCAGCGGCATGAGCCGTATGGCTCATCGCATCTTGTCGGCCGCGCGCTACGGATTGCGTGAGCCGATCGAAAATGATGGCGAGGAAGACGATAGCTGCGCCGGAGATTAGCCCTTCGCCGACTTGGTTCTTCTGTAGCGCGCGCAGAACGTTGTCGCCAAGGCCGCCCGCGGCAACCATGCTGGCGATTGTTACCATTGCGAGCGCCATCATAGTGGTCTGGTTGATGCCGGCCATAATCGTGGGCATTGCCATCGGTACTTGCACCTTGGTCAGCACCTGCCAAGGCGACGCGCCGAACGAACGCGCGGCTTCCACCGTCTCTTCGGAGACCTGTCTAATTCCTAGGTTCGTTAGACGTATGACGGGTGGCACAGCGTAGATCAGCGTGGCGAATATGCCTGCCGGTGAGCCGAGTCCGAAGAACAGGATCCCCGGCAACAAGTACACGAAGCTGGGCATCGTCTGCATGGCATCCAGAATTGGGCGCATAATGTTGTCCGCCAGCTGACTGCGCGCACCAATTACGCCGAGCGGCAGCCCGGCGGCGACCGCGATTGCGACCGACACTACCATAAGCGCCACTGTGTCTATCATGTTCTGCCACAGTCCCATAAATCCGAAGAAAAGCATTGCGAAAGTGGTGAAGAGCGCCATAGTCCAACGCCCGACAGCGTACGACAGCAGCGCGAGCGCTACGACTATGGCAGGCCAGGGAATCCATTTGAGCGTTTCTTCGATGTACCTCAAGGCGTATTGAATAGCCGCCTTAACCCCCTCGAACAGCCAATCCCCGTTCTTTGTCAGCCAGGTCGCCCAGTCATCGATGCTGTCGCCGGTTACCTGCCGCAGCGATTTCTCGATGACGACCGTGCTTGCGCCAGCAGCAACTTCCGAGCTCGATACGGTGGTAGGGTATTCCATGTTGGGACCCCAGATAAGCAGGCACGCAAGCGTTACTATGACTACAAATCCCGCTCCGAGCACCCAGTAGTAGAGGTGGGGGACGCCGTTTAACGGTATGCGTTTCGTGCTATCGTCGGATGAAGCTTGCAGATTTTCGACTTGCGCCATGCTATGCCTCCGTCGAGTCGTCCGACATCCCTGTAAGCAGAGCGCCGCGGTGCACTTCGCCGAGCAGCCGACCGTCTTCGTTGACGACGGCGATGGGATGCTCCGTGCTCGCCGCCATCGGGATAAGTTCTTCGATGTATGCGTCCGGTCCTGAGGTCATCACTTCGGACAGTTGAACATCGCGCAGGGATTCGACTTTCTGCCGCGCCAGATTCCCGGCTTCGTCTTCGGTGATAATGCCCTTCAAGATGCTGTTGTGTCCAAGCACCAACAACACATCGGTGTCGTTGCTACGCATTGCGTGGAGCGCGGCGCGTGGACCCTGCCAGTCGTTGACGACCACATCCGGTTCTTGCATAATCGCCTTCGCCTGAATGACCTTCGCGCGTGAAACATCCTGGATGAATGAAGTCACATAGTCGTCCGCGGGCAGGGTTACTATTTCTTCCGGTGTGCCTTCCTGCACGATCTCGCCGTCGCGCATAATGGCGATGCGGTCGCCGATTTTCAGCGCCTCGTTGAGGTCATGCGTGATGAAGACAATGGTTTTCTGGATGGATGTCTGCAGCGATATAAGCTCGTCTTGCATCTCGCGGCGGATGAGAGGATCGAGCCCGCTAA
>VXRI01000420.1 GCA_009838595.1 Chloroflexota bacterium
GGCGGCATATTGGCGGCTCGTTGGGAGATTTTTCTTCGCTACTCCAACGCTGCGCCTTTCGGACAGGTAGAGCCTGTTTTCGGACAAGACGCCGGCTTCTATGTATTCACATTGCCGATGATGAGTTTCATACAGGGCTGGCTGCTGGGCGTGCTGCTGCTGACACTGATAGCGACTGTCGCTTTCTACTTCCTGCGCTTCAGCATGCAAGGGCTAAGCCTGAACTTGAACATCACCGGGGTGCGGATACACTTGTCCGTCATAGCCGCGCTGGTGATGTTCACCATCGCCTTCGGGCACTGGATCGACAGGTGGGACTTGTTGCTGTCAGACGAAGGCGCGGTCTTCGGTGCGGCATACGCCGATGTGAACGCGCGCATGCCGGCGTTGCTGATAATGACCGCTATCGCGGTTGGCGCGGGCTTGCTTATGCTCGCCAACACATACTTCAGCGGCAGACGGTTGCTTATTGGCGCATTCGCGCTGTGGTTCGTGGCGAACATCGTGCTTGGCACGCTCTGGCCCAGCCTCATCCAGCAATTTCAGGTAAACCCGAACGAGTTTGTGCGCGAGGCGCCGTTCATCGAGCGCAACATCCAGTTCACGCGCAGCGCATACGGGCTTGACCGCGTGGCTGAAGAGTTCTACCCGGCGGAGACCGAAGTCGATACGGAGGTCATTCAGAACAACCCGCAGACCATCAACAACATCCGTCTTTGGGACTACCGCCCACTGTCCGATGTTTACAAGCAGATTCAGATTATCCGCCCGTACTACGACTTCCGAGATGCGGATGTCGATAGGTATGAGATAAACGGTGAAATCCGGCAGGTGTTGCTATCCGCGCGCGAAGTCGCGCCTGAAAAGCTAGACGCCGCCACGCAAAACTGGACGAACACTCGCCTCGTCTATACACATGGCATGGGCATCGCCATGAGTCCGGTTACCGAGTTCACCGGCGAGGGAAGGCCTGTGTTCTTCGCCAAGGACATACCGGCGGACGGCGTAATCCCCATCCACGCGGTAGGGAGAGAGGATTCGCCGGAGATTCTGGTTACGAATCCGCGTATCTACTATGGCGAAAACACGCTGGACTATGTGATAGCCAACACCCTGCAGGACGAGGTGGACTACCAGACCGAGAGTGGCGAATTGTTTCGCACGAACTATAGCGGACACGGCGGGGTGCAAATGTCGTCCATATTCCGGAGGCTCGCCTACGCTTGGCAGTTCGCCGATGTGAACATCCTCATCAGCGGGCAGATTACCGGCGAGAGTCGCTTGCAATACCGCCGCGCGATTCAGGAGCGCATACACACCGTCGCGCCGTTCTTGCTGCTGGATAACGACCCCTATATGGTCGCTGCGGAAGGCGGGCTGTTCTGGATACAGGACGCCTACACGCACACGAACCGCTATCCATACTCTGATCCGCTCGGCATGGACCTGAACTACATGCGCAATAGCGTGAAGATCACTGTGGACGCGTTCACCGGCGACTTGCGCTTCTACATCTGGGACGAATCCGATTCCGTCATCCGCACCTACGCGCGCATATTCCCTGACTTGTTCTCGACGCAAGAAGAAATGCCCGAGTCGTTGCGTTCGCATGTGCGCTATCCGCAAGACTTCTTCCGCATTCAGGCGGAAAAGTACATCCGCTATCACATGCAAGAGCCGCAGAACTTCTACAACAACGAAGACCTCTGGGCGGTCTCGGAGGAGAAGTTCGGGCAGGGCGACGCGCTTCAGCAGGTCGAGCCGTACTATGTGATAATGAAGCTGCCTGGCGAAACTAAGGAAGAGTTCGTGCTGCTGCTGCCATATACGCCCAACGAGCGGCAAAACCTTATCGGCTGGCTGGCAGCGCGCAGCGACGGGGATAGCTACGGCAGCCTAATCGCGTTCAACTTCCCGAAGGACAGGCAGATTGACGGACCCGCGCAGATCGAAGCGCGCATCGACAACGACCAAGATATATCGGCATGGTTCACGCTGCGCTGCACGGCAGGTTCAGAGTGTCTTCGAGGCAACCTGCTGGTAATCCCAGTCGATCAGGGCATTTTGTACGCTGAGCCGGTCTATATCCGCGCGGAAGGCGTTAACTTCCCTGAACTGAAGCGTGTCATTCTCGCCACCGGCGATCAAGTCGTAATGGAAGACTCGCTCAACGAAGCATTGAGCGCGCTCACCGGCTCATCGTCCTTCGTCGAAGATGCGAGGGAATCTACAACCGGCGAGCAAACCGCGCAACCAACACCATCCGCTGGTGCAGTTGAGACAACCGTAGAGACACTTCAGCAGGCAATCGATGATGTTAGGCGAAACCTTGCCGAACTCGAAGACTCGATTGACCGATTGACGGAATCGCTATCGAATCAATAACAGCGCGCGGGAATCCCATGCCTGCGAGATTACAGCGTCAATAACTCGCAGGCTAAGACTCCGATAATATGCAGACAATTCAGAATGATGGGAGGTCCGGAAATGACAACCGCAGCCGAATGGAAAGCTAAAGAAAGCGAATACTACATCCACA
>VXRI01000002.1 GCA_009838595.1 Chloroflexota bacterium
GACCTGGCTTTTCAACTATTGCTATCCATCGTATAAAACTCGCACACGGGGTTAGTTAATCGATGCTGGGAATGGTTTGCGCTGTGTTAGAATCAACTCCGTCAAAGAAGCCCACTTTCCGAATCATCGACAGTTTGCTGAATGAACGCATTCACCGACAGACCACTCGCACCAACAAACATCGGCAATCGCACCTTTCATTGGGGCAGCCGCACTTTTGTCATGGGTGTGCTCAATGCGACGCCTGATTCGTTTTCAGGTGATGGGCTTGCCGGCGAAATTGACCTTGCTGTTGAGCAGGCATTGCACTTTCAGCGCGACGGCGCGGACATAATCGACATTGGCGGCGAATCAACTAGACCCGTATCTCTATATTCCGGCGCAGGTCCTATTTCGACCGAAGAAGAATTGGCGCGCGTGATCCCCATTATCGAAGCGCTGGTGCCCGTGTTGGATATTCCCATCAGCGTTGACACATACAAGGCGGGAGTTGCGGATGCAGCGCTTGATGCAGGCGCGGTGATGATAAATGATGTGTGGGGATTCCGGCGCGATCCTGATATGGTTTCCGTCGCGGTTGACTCCGGAGCTCCGGTAGTGTTGATGCACAATCAGGCGCATACGCGATATGATGACTTGGTGGCAGATGTAATCGCGCAGCTGAAGAGCATGGCAGACGACGCCGTTACCGCAGGCGTGAAACCGGAGAACATCATCCTCGACCCGGGTATGGGCTTTGGCAAAACCGCCGAACACAACCTTGAAATACTGCGCCGCCTATGCGAGTTTCGTGTGCTTGACTCGCCGCTGCTTGTGGGCATGTCGCGTAAATCCACAATCGGCTATGTGCTAGACCTCCCCGTTGAAGAGCGTCTTGAGGGCACGGCAGCGACGGTCGCGCTGTCGGTTGCTTACGGCGCAGACATTGTGCGTGTTCACGATGTCAAGGAGATGGCGCGAGTCGCCAAGATGAGCGATGCTGTCGTGCGCGGATGGACGCAATCTGATGCTTAGCGAAGCGTACATCGGTCTTGGCTCGAACCTCGGAGATTCAGCTGGTAACCTTCATGCCGCAGTTGATATGATGCGCGAATTCGCGGTCGATATTCGGCAATCTCCGATGTACAGGACCGCGCCGCAAGGATTCAGCAATCAGCCGCCGTTCTACAACGCCGTGTGTTGCGTGGCGACCGTACTCACACCATACGAATTAATGGATCGCCTGCTGCAAATCGAATCTGAACTCGGACGACACCGCACATTTCGAAACGCGCCGCGCTTTCTAGACCTCGACATCCTGCTGTTCGGTCCGCGCGTGCTGAACACGCCGCCGGTCATCTTGCCGCATCCGGGTATGTCGGAAAGGCTATTTGTGCTAAAGCCGCTTGCCGACATAGCACCGCATCTTAAACACCCCGTAAACGGGCTAACCATAGCCGAAATGCTGCGCAGCCTGCCCGCGCAGTCCGATGCGATAGAGCAAGTGGAATGGCGCTAGAGGAGCGAGATCGTCCGCCCTCGGGGTAGTTGTCGGTATTTGGGCGACGCAAGTTATTCAGCGCAGCGCGGGCGGCAGCATGTTCGGTATCGTGTCCTCTATCGGATAGGCGATGTCGCAGACGCTGCAACCAAGGCTCCCTTCGACAATTTCGTCGTCCTGCTCCACGCTGACAACAAGGTTCAGCTCTCCCTTGCACTCTGGGCACACTAGAATATCCATTAGGTTGCGGCGCATTTTTGTTCTCCAATGCCGTGTGTTGAGGTCGTCCGTTAGGCGAATGACGATATTTCTTCCGGGCGATGATTGAATGAACTTGCATGCCCATCATGCATAACCATCATCGTAGGGCTAATTCGTACAGCGTCTTCAGTATGTCCGACAGGAGGAAGACTGCCAGCCCTAGTATGATGATGGTATTATAGCCGGAGACCGTGCGCAGGGTTTTGCTCAGGCGGGTTGTAGGCGGCGGGGCTTCTTCGCGGAACGCTTCCGTTATCGATGTGCGCTTGCGCCTTGACCACGCCAGCACGAACATCCAGACTGACAGCGCAATTTTAACGCCAAGTATTGCGACATATGGCAAGCCAACGACACCCGGCGTCAGGCGGTGCAGGGTGAGGATGACGCCCGTGATGATTAGTACATAGACGCAGGTCTCGACGAGCGCGCGGAACTCGGTTGCTGCCTCAGCGTTGACCAGCCGCGAACCTTCCGGCGAGCGGCGCAGTGCGGGTCGCAGCACGACAAGGTAGAATATGCTGCCGCCGACCCACGCCGCCGCGGACAGCAAGTGCAACCAGCGCACCACCACGAAGAAAGCATCAGACAGGCTCATCGATCAGCCTGCACGCGGCTAAGCAGATATGCGAAATAACGAGGCGCGAAAGTATGCATGAGTCAGCTCTAATGCACGATTTCGGCGAGTATCTCTTCCAACTTCTCCTCATCCAGGATGCCTTGCCACTTGCGAACGATATTCTGCTCTTGGTCGATGAAGACGGTCATTGGGAAGCCGTTGACTTGATACTTCATGAT
>VXRI01000234.1 GCA_009838595.1 Chloroflexota bacterium
CTTGAGTTGGTGTCCAACACCGTTCGCATGACCGGCGACTTCAATGTGGAGATGGGCACATTCCCCAAGCATGGTCTCACCGGACTTGCGGCGACCGTTGGCTTTATGGGACAGCAGGTGTTCAACCCGCCCAGCGTTGAAGGGTGGCATACCGGCAAAGAGTGGATAGACAGCGGCGCTCTCGTGCAGCGCGTCAACTTCGCGGCGGAGCAGGTTGGCGATGCCAATATGCCCGGCGTTCGCCTTATGCTCGACAGGCTCGCGGACAACACGGCGAGCATGTCGCCCGTGGGCTTCGTGGACGGCTGCCTGCGCCTGATGGGTGACTTGGAGCTTGAAGCGGACACGCATTTGGCGCTCGTTCAGCATGTCGCGGGCAGTGGCGCGCTCCGTGCGGACACGGCAGCAGACCGAAACAGGTTCGACGCCCGAGCAACCGAGATGATGCAGCTCATCGTAGCCACGCCGGAATACCAGTCGGAATAGAGTTTTCAGTGGGCAGTTATCAGTAGTCAATGCATCGGATTTAAGGGCTTTCAGAGTAATCTCCACTGACGGACTCAATGATGAGGAGAGGACATGGCGACGAAGAATAACGATACGGTTCTGGTCGTGGTGCAGCTTAGCGGCGGCAACGACTTTATGCACACAGTCGTGCCATACGGCAATCCGCTGTACTACGACTTCCGCCGGACGGTGAACGTGCCGCAGGACAGAGTGCTGCCCATCGATGACGATTTCGGCTTTCACCCGCATTTGGCGGCAATAAAGCCGATGTGGGACGCGGGCGATATGGCAATAGTCGCCGGTGTGGGCTACCCCAATCCGAACAGATCGCACTTCCGCTCGATGGACATCTGGCACACCTGCGAGCCGGACGAGGTGGCGACCGAGGGTTGGCTGGGCAGGGCGATTCGTCATATAGACCCGCACAAGGAAAATGTGCTGACAGGCGTGAACTTCGGCAATGGTCTGCCGCGCGCGATGGCGATGCCCGGCGTTCCGGTGACATCCGTGTCGGATCTCGAATCGTACGGATTGCTGAACAGCATGCAAGCGGAATCGCAGCGCAGCGCGGCGCTGGATGTGTTCCAGAAGATTTACGGGCAGGCGATAGGCAGCGGTCCTGTGAACGACTACATTCGGCAGACCGGCTTGGATGCGATGAAGGGCGCAGACATAATCAAGGTCGCTCCGCAGCGTTATTCTTCCACGATAGAGTACGCGGACAATTCCATCGCGCAGGCGCTGCGAGGTGTGGCGCAAGTGCATCTGGCAGACCTTGGCACGCGCGTCTTCTACACGCAGTACGGCGGCTTCGACGTGCACGCCAACGAAGTCGAGACGCAGAACAAGCTCTGGCTCGATGTGTCGGGTGCAATATCAGACTTCTTCGCCGACCTGCGTGAGCACGACGCGTCCGAGAATGTGGTGATGCTCGTATTCACCGAGTTCGGCCGGCGCGTGCGCGACAACGGCAACGGCACAGACCACGGCAGCGGTGGCGGCTCGTTCCTAATCGGCGATCGAGTGCAGGGCGGCATGTACGCCGAATATCCCTCGCTCGCCCCCGATAAGCAGCTGGACGGCGACCTGCGGTTCAACTACGACTATCGCGGCTTGTACTCTAGTATCCTGGACCAGTGGCTGGGACTGGACGCCGCGCCGATAGTCGATGGTACTTACGAACAAATTTCATTCTTGGAGTAGTGGGTTTTCAGCTATCAGTAGTCAGTGAACTGACAACTCAAATACGGGCAGGCAAGAAATATGAACGCGCTATGCTCAATGAACTTGCTGATTTGGAAAAGCGGGCAAAATTGAGAAGCTGCTCTATGCGCTAGTAGGCATTGGCGGAGCGATACTGGTCGCTTTGATTGGTGGCATAATTGCTGTTGTCTGGAGGCTGGGTTAGTGGGATATGCGCTTGTCACCAAACTTGACAGGATTCACGACACGACGCACCAGATGTTCCTCACGCTGGCAACTCTGATTTTAAGATTGGACGGATGAAGTATGACGACGACAAAAAAGACAAAGGAACAAGTCTATATTCGCGTCGGACACCACTATGTCAAGACCATAGGGTGCCACGGCGTTCTTGGCGGCAGAAGCTTTGAGTGCCCTGTGGATACGGCGTTCAACTCCAACGGCAGGATATATGTCGCCGGACGCGCCGAGACCACGCCGCGTGTTACCATCATCGACATCGAAGAGAACTTTCACGGCGAGTTCGGTACTCCGGGCGCGGGTGGCGACGGTCAACTGCGTTGGCCCGGCGGCATCGCCATCGACAGCGCTGACCGCGTGTACATCACCGAGCAGCACACCCAGAAGGTCAACGTGTACGACGAATCGGGCGCGCTGATAACGCGCTGGGGCTTGTACGGCAGCGAGCGCGGCGAGTTCAAAGAGCCGACAGGCATCGCGTTCGACGCGGACGACAACATGTACCTCGCGGATGCGGGCAACCACCGCATCCAGAAGTTCACGGCGGACGGCAAGCACATATAGGACTGGGGCGCGCGC
>VXRI01000375.1 GCA_009838595.1 Chloroflexota bacterium
GGCGATAAGGACTTCCATCATGACAAGCTCTGGAAGATGCCGCGCACGACGACCCGAGGCGGCTTGTGGCTGCGGGCGGCGTTCAGCACGGCAGTTGGCGCGGTTATCTATGCGGCGCTTGCAGCTGCGCTGGTGCTTGCGACGACCGCGCAGCCGGCGTTCATGGCGCTGCTAGGCATGCTGCTTGTTCTGCGTATCCCGCACCTGTACTGGAGCATGCGCGGCAGGTACGAACTGGCGCACATCACCGACAAGAACTACGTTACCCGCTCCGTTCTGCATTATGCCGGCGTCTCTGGCCTTCGGAGTCGCGCCTTCTGGCTGACGCCGACGCTTATGTCCGCCGCCGGCGTCGCGCTCGCCGCTGCGGGAACGCTGCTGAATTGAAGTTCGGATTTCAGCCTTCTTCCGAATCTGCCGTCAGCGTTTCAGTAGAGGAGCGCGATTCGTCTCAAGACAGAATATCGGCATGGAAAATCGTAAGGGAACTGTTGGCGACGGCGCTGGTCTCGCTGCTGGCGTTCTTTGGGATACACTCCAGCATCGAAAACTTCAGGATAGACGGGCCGAGCATGCACCCCGCGCTCATCGACGGTCAGCATCTATTAGCGAACAAGATAATCTACTTCCGTTTTGCTTTTCACCCTCCGCGTCGTGGAGACATTGCGATAATAGTGCATCCAAAGGACCCGTCCCGCCACATCGTCAAGCGCGTCATCGGGCTGCCGGGGGACATCATAGAGATAGACGATGGGCAGGTCATACGCAACGGGAAGCGCCTGTCCGAACCCTATGTAACCCACCGCGACAGTCGCAACTTCGCGCCGCTGCAAGTGCCGCCCGCCGCCTACTATGTGCTGGGCGACAACCGCAGAATGTCCACCGATTCGCGCGTGTGGGGTTTCGTACCCGCCGATAATATCATCGGGCGCGCGTGGCTCAGCTACTGGCCCTCAGACAGGTTCGAGTTTATTCAGCCGCTGTGGTAATAATCCCTTGCGGCGCTGGCAGCAATTCTCTATGCAGCTACATCGAAATAGCGCCGCCGTCTATGACCAGCTCAGAGCCGGTTACATAGGACGAGTCGTCGGACGCGAGATATAGAACGCCCTTTGCGATTTCGTCTGCCGTGCCCAGACGCCGCATCGGAACGCGAGTAAGGCGCGCTTCCAGTCTGTCCGGGTCGCTCATCGCAGCCTGAATCATGTCGGTGTCGATAGGACCCGGATGCACGGAGTTGCATCGGATGCCGTCCGCGGCGTGCTGCGATGCCGTAACCTTGCTGAATATGCGAACCGCGCCTTTGCTCGCGGCGTATGCCGGCTCCTGATGCTGGCTCTGCGCGATGCCCGCGACCGATGATATGTTGACGATGGAGCCGCCACCCGCTTTGCGCATCTCCGGGATGGCGTGCTTTGTGCCGAGGAACACGCCCTTCGCGTTGACCTCGAATATACGATCCCACTCGTCGGCGGTGCGGTCTTCGATGGCGGATTTCTGGATAACTATCGCGGCGTTGTTCACGAGGATGTCGAGCTTACCGTACCTGCTGACAGCCGCCGCCACCGCTCGCTCCCAGTCCGCTTCGCTGGTAACATCAAGGTGCATGTAGAGCGCGTCGCCACCGAGTTCGTTGATTTCCGCTTCGACTTGCTGTCCCTGTTCGTCGAGGATGTCGCCGATGACGACCTTCGCGCCTTCCTCTGCGAACAATCGGGCTTCCGCGGCGCCCTGTCCGCGCGAGCCGCCACTGATAAGGGCTACCTTGTCATCGAGCTTTCCCATAGTTCACCTCCGGGAAGATTTGGTCGGTCATTCAAGGATTCTATCTCTGTTATTATGGATTGACATTACGCGGTCATCCACATCCTACCCATACTGTCCATTGATGTTAACTTCTTTGGAGTTCGCAGGCTAGAACAGGTCGTCAACGGCTAGGCGCAAGTTCGGCAGCAGCGGGGAGACTACGGTTTGCCCTTCGCCATATATGCCGGCGACCTTGTATTCGCCATCGACCGGCGTCAACATCTGCACATTCTTGGCGTCATAGTCCGCTTGCCAGTATTCGGGGACGCCGTGCTGTTCATACAGGTCGCGCTTTGTCGTCCTGTCGCGCCGCGCGGTCGTTGGCGACAGGATTTCCACCACCAAGTCCGGAGCGCCGCGGATGTTGTCGTCCGTGATGATGTGCGACCGTTCCTTGCTGACGAACAGGATGTCCGGCTGCACCACCGTGAAGTCTGACAGAACCACATCTGCTGGCGCATAGAAGACTTCGCCCAAATCCCTTTCGGTGACGAAAGAGTCGATCTGTCTAAAAATCGTCCTCGAGGTTCTTTGGTGTGTCAGCCGTGGTGCAGGTACCAATATCAATTCTCCGTCAAGAAGTTCGTATCGCGTGTCGTCGGGCGTTTGCTTATAATCTTCGTATGTGAACTTTAGCCTGCTTCTCTGCGTAACCATGCTTGCAGACTCCTTTCATGAGAGACTCTCTGCCCCGTCCACCGGGATAAT
>VXRI01000276.1 GCA_009838595.1 Chloroflexota bacterium
TTCCAAGACATTACCGTTCGCGCGCAACTGCTCGACATTTCGCGCGTGAACTACGAAGGATTGGAGGACGATGATGCCGCGAAGGATAACCCGGTTCTGCTGGAAATTCGCCGCATCGACACTGCGTTGCATGAAAATGGCAAAGGGCTGGCGCACGGTGACTTGAATGGCGACGGCTACACCGACCTTATCGCGACAAATAGCAGCGGGCCGATATTCTCCGGTCCGTTCGACCCAATGGCAGGCGCTGCACCAACACGAGATGCGCCGGGTCCCATGTTCCTGTGGATAAACGGTGGCGGCGACGGTAATTGGCTGACGCTGCGGTTGAAAGGGCGCATGGCAGTCGACGCTACAGGCAGCAACGCAGATGCGGTCGGCGCGCGCGTGTATGTTACGACACGTCCTAATGGCGAACCGCAGCCTCATGTACAAGTACAAGAAGTCATCGCCGGTTCCAGCTACCTGTCGATGGACAGCCTTGACTTGGAGTTCGGGCTTGGGAGTGCGACTGCTGTGGACAACATCGAGATACGCTGGCCTAGTGGTGTTGTGCAGATATTGCGCAATGTGGCTGCCAATCAGGTGATGGAGATTGTTGAGCCGCAAGGGTAGGACTGGGGCGCTTACCCCGTGCCGCGCAGGCGTGGATCCAGAGTGTCTCTCAGCCCGTCGCCTAGCAGGTTTGCGCCTAATACGGTTAGAGATAGGAACAGGCCCGGGAAGAATATCGTCCAGACTGCTAGTTGCATGAACAGTTTGGCGTCGCCCATCATGTTGCCCCAGCTGGGGATGTACGGTGGTACCCCAACTCCCAGGAAGCTCAGTCCCGCTTCCACCAGTATTGCCAGCGCAAACACATAAGTCGCCTGCACCGTCAGCGGCGCGACCAAGTTAGGGAAGATATGCGTTGCCAATATCCGCAGCGGTCTTGCTCCTACTGCAAGCGCGCCCTCCACATACTGCCGTTCCTTGAGACTCAGCACCGCCCCCCGCACGATACGCACCACGCGCGGTGTCTCCACCACCGACAGAGCTATCACCACATTCTGGAAGCTCGCCCCTAGCAGCGCCACCAGCGCGATCGCCAGCAGAAACGACGGAAACGCCATCAGCCCGTCCATGAATCGCATCACGATGTTGTCAGCAAGCTTGTAATATCCTGCACTGATTCCGATTACAACGCCGCAAAGGATTGTTGCGATGGTCACCGACGCTCCTATCGCTAGCGACAAGCGGCTGCCGAATATCGTCTGCGAGAAAACATCGCGTCCATGTCGATCCGTGCCGAAATACGCCTCCGAAGACGGAGCTTGCAACTTGTTGTACGAATCCAGTGCCTGCGGGTCGTGGGTTGCAATCAGTGGCGCAAATCCCGCCATCAGAACCGCTAACGCCAATATGCCCAGCCCGATGGCCATATTCGGGTTTGCCCGCATCAGCCGCTGAAACGCGATCAGCCTCTCCCGGTTCCGCTCCCGGAAGCTCCTCTGATCTATCGCTCCTGTGTCAACTCGCTGCTCTTCGAAAGCCATCAGTATCGTATCCTCGGATCGAGGTAGCCATAGATAAGGTCAACTATCAAGTTTATAAGCACATACGCCACCGTTACCATCAGGATTACGCCCTGTATCACGGGGTAGTCCCGCCGCGTAACCGCATCCACAATCAGCCGTCCCACGCCCGGAATAGCGAATATCGCCTCAGTGACCACCAGCCCGGACACCAGTCCCGCGATGCCTATCCCGATGATGGTAACCACCGGAATCGAAGCGTTCTTGAACGCATGCCGCAACAGAACCACCGTCTCGCCCAGTCCCTTGGCTCGTGCCGTTCTCACATAGTCCTCGCGCAGCACCTCCAGCATACTCGCGCGTGTCATCCTGGCTATCAGAGCCGCCGATATGAAACCTACCGATATTGACGGCAGCGTAATGGACTTTATCCACGGCACGATGCCCTCGCTGATTGGCACATAGCCGATCGCGGGGAACCAGTGTAGTTTGACCGAGAACACCCAAATCAGGTTTGCACCAAGCCAGAACGACGGTATTGCAAGACCCAGTACTGCGATCACCATCACCACGCGATCAACCCATGTATTGGCTTTCCACGCCGCCAGTATGCCGAGTGGTATGGCGATAATTATCGACACCAGTTGCGAGAACAACGCTATGAACAGCGTCGGCTCCAGCCTCTGCGCGATGAGCGTCGTTACTTTGAACTTGCTGAATATCGATTCGCCCAAATCCCCGCGCAAGATGTCCGCGAAATATATCACCAACTGCTCGTGAAGCGGCCTGTCCAGACCCATATCCGCCCGGATGGTTGCTATCTGTTCGGGCGTGGCTTCGTCCCCTGCCATCAGTTCCGCCGGGTCGCCGGGCGTGATGTGTATGAGCAAGAAAGTAACAATCGCCACCACTAGCAGCACAGGGAACATAGCCAGTAGTCGTTGCAGTGCGTAGCGTGACACTATTTAGTCCTTAAATTAGCCAGTCAGT
>VXRI01000157.1 GCA_009838595.1 Chloroflexota bacterium
TTGGGATTTTGGTTTCCCGTTCCCCGTTTTCACGAGGACATGCTTCACGGGAATGACACAAATGTCAACACGCCCTAGTACGCGTACACGTAGAAGGTGTGGCCTTCGGGGCAGGTGATGCGGTCTTGTTGGTCTTCGTGCCAGCAGGCTTCCGGGTCGATTTCCAGATAGGGCATCTCAGTTACGATGAACGCGGCGTCATCGTAGGGCAGCACGATTGCCGTCGGCCCGCCGCACACCGGACAGGATATTATCTGAAAACCCATTTCTAGCATCATGTTGCGTTGCCTCTCATTGTGATATGGATGTTGGGCGATATGGATATTTCCCTATGTCAGCGCATCTGCGGGAATAGCACAACTTCGCGGATGGTCTTGTGGCCGGAGAACAGCATGGCGAGCCGGTCTATGCCGATGCCAAGCCCGCCCGTCGGCGGCATACCGTGTTCTATCGCTATCAGAAAATCTTCGTCTAGTCTATCAGTCTCCTCGCCGGCGAACTGCGTGCGCAACGCCTCTTGTTCTTCGAAGCGGCGGCGCTGGTCAACCGGGTCGTTCAGCTCGGTGAAGGCGTTGCATATTTCCATGCCCGCGACAAAGCCCTCGAAGCGCTCCACAAGGCGCTGGTCGTCTGCCTTCTTTTTGGCGAGCGGCGACATTTCCACAGGATAATCCACGAGGAAGCAAGGCTGGCGCAGCGTTTCTTCCACGCGCGACGATATGAGCTTGTCCATTAATCCGGGCCAGCTCAGCTGCTGGCTAACATCAATGCCGATGTCCGCCATCGCCGTCTTCATGGATTCTATGTCCGGATGATCCAGGAAGTCTATGCCACTGCGCTCGCGTATCTGCTCAAGCAGACTGAGGCGAGGCCATGGCGGCGTGAAATCAATAGTCTCGCCGTCATACTCCACGACCGGCGTGCCGAGCACATTCATCGCCGCGCTGTACACCATCTGCTCGACCATCTCCATCACATCGTTGTAATCGGCGAATGCTTCGTAGCTTTCCATCGATGTGAACTCAGGGTTGTGAGTCAAGTCCAACCCTTCGTTGCGGAATATCTTGCCCACTTCGAAGACGCGCTCCAAGCCGCCCACGATGAGCCGCTTCAAGTGCAGCTCGGTGGCGATACGCAAGTACAGGTCCCTGCCGAGCATGTTATGGTGAGTGATGAACGGATGCGCCATGCCGCCGGCGGCGATTGGCACAAGCGTTGGAGTTTCGACTTCGATGTATCCGCGATATTCCATGAATCGGCGCACCGCGCTGACGATGTGGCTGCGCATTACGGCGACTCGCCGTGCCTCCGGATTCGCTATCAGGTCTAGGTATCGCTGGCGGAAGCGGATTTCCACATCCTGCAAGCCGTGCCACTTCTCTGGCAGCGGACGCAGCGACTTGCACAGTAGGGTGAATTCCTGCGCCTCAACGGTAACCTGCCCTGTGCGCGTGCGGAACAGCGGGCCCCGCACGCCAAGCCAGTCGCCGATGTCCAGGTCGTCCAGCGTTTCGTAGGCGTCGGGCAGCGCGTTGCGGCGGAACATCACTTGTATGCGCCCATCGCCGTCAAGCAAATCGGCGAAGGACGCCCTGCCCATGCCGCGAAACGCGACGATGCGTCCCGCCACGGACACAGGTTCGGTGCGCGCGTTATCTGGCTGCGATGTCTCCGCCTGCGCGAACAGCGCCTCAGCCTGTGCGCTGGTGTGAGTCCTATCGTAGTTGTGCGGGTATGGATCGACGCCGCGCTGCCGTATGCGCTCCAGCTTGTCGAGCCGCACCTGAAAGAGTTCGTTTTCCGACTGCGTCATTGCTTACCGCCTGTTGAATGTCTCAAACATTCTACCAGAATACCTAACAGGATAAACAGGATAGACAAGACACATCTGATACAGGATATCCCGTCCAATCCTGTTGTGTATTTGCCAAAAATATAAACACTTTCCCGAAAAATGACTGAAAAAGTCCTTTATTGGATAAATCGCAGCGTGCTAGTGTTGAGGCACGGATTGAGAAGCAGCTAGTCAAAGCGCATTGTGCGCAACGAGGTACACGGTTTTGACCCTGCGGATTACAGGCGGCGAACTCCGCGGACGCAGGTTTAGGCTGCCGAGAGGGGCAGACTTCAGGCCGACTGCCGACAGGGTAAAGAGCGCGGTCTTCTCGATTCTAGGAACGGATGCGTTGCAGGGCGCACGGGCGCTCGACCTGTATGCCGGCAGCGGAGCGCTTGGACTTGAGGCATTGAGCAGAGGCGCGGTAAGCGTGGATTTCGTGGAAACGAATGCGCGGCGCTGCGGACACATCAGGGACACGCTTGCAATGCTGGGCTTGACCGAGCGTGGGGCGGTGCATCAGGGCGGGGTAGAGTGTATCGTGGAGTCTTTGACAGGCGGGTATGGGCTGGTCTTCGCGGACCCGCCATACGCGCAGGACGACTGGGACAAGCTGATGGCTACGCTGAACCGCCCGGGAATGTTGGACGACGGCAGCATAGTGGTCGCCGAGCACCGGCACAATCTGACGATGGCGGACGAATACGGCAGGCTGTCGCTGCTTACTCGACGGCGGTATGGAGATACTGCAATATCCATGTATGAAATCGGAGGGTTCAATGCGTAGGGCGATATACCCTGGCAGTTTCGACCCGGCGCACAACGGGCATGTGGACATAGCCACTAGAGCGTCTCAATTGTTCGACGAGCTGATAATTGCCGTTTACGACGCGCCGCCCACAAAGACGCTGATGTTCACGACCGAAGAGCGCGTCAAACTATTCAAACAGTCCATACCGCACTTGGACAATGTGCGCGTGGTGCCGTTCACCGGGCTTGCGCCTGCTGTGGCGCGCAGTGTGGACGCCGGCTTCATCATCAGAGGGTTGCGCGCGGGCGTGGATTTCGAGATGGAGTTTGAGATGGCGCTGATGTGGCGCAACGTCGATCCCGGCATCGATGTCGTATGCCTAATGACCGCGCTGGAAAATCAGTTCGTCCATTCAAGCCGCATCAAGGAAGTGGCACAACTCGGCGGGAGGATAGAAAACCTGATTCCGATACCCGTGCTGGCAGCGCTGAACGAAAAGTTGGGAAGAACATAGACTGCGCTGCCGGGCAAAACTCTTGTCTCCTTCCTTATCTTTCTCCCATCAGGGGACCCATCATGTGAGAAGGGACTATTACAGAGCAATTCACGGATTGATAGACACGGACTGATAGACAACCCTAAAGGCTCAAAAACTCGTAGAGGAGGATAAATTGCAGACACCACAGATTGCAGACCAGCTCAGGGCGATGGCGAACTCAGGTACGCGCGTGCCGGGTTTCCGCGGCAAGGTGATGGTTGACGCCGACAGCCTATTGAATATGAGCAACCAGCTCGGCAATATCGATATGAGCGATGATGTGCGCGAGGCGGGCGAAGTCATCCGCATGAAGGAAAGCATCCTCAATCAGGCATACCTGGAGGCGAAACGCATTCGCACCAGCGCTGAGGAAGAGTCGCACAAGCTCACCGAGCAGGCGGAGTCCGAGTACCGCTCGAAGGTCGGCGAGTCGTCGGTGCTAAAGCGCGCCGAGGAACTCTCGCAGGAGATGCAGGAGCAGGCCGGCTACGAGTCGCAGCAAATCTTGCAGGAAGCGCAGCGCAAGGCGTACCGAATCATCAGCGAGGCGGAAAACGTGTCGCTGGCGCGTAGAGATGGCGCCGATAGCTATGCTCGCGAAGTGCTGTTCAACCTTGAAGAGCAACTCGCGGACGTCCTAAGCCAAGTGCGGCGCGGCATTGACGCGTTAAACCTCGAAGTAGAGGCAAGCAAACGTCAACAGCAGCAAAACGGCGTCCACTCCAATGGCGCCCATGCCAACGGCGTCCAGACGAACGGTGTTGCCGTAGCATAACCACCATCTAGCGCTATGCGCAGACAAGCAAAACGGACAGAGCAGAAGGGCATTAGCCCTGAAACCCTGTCCGTTTTACTTTACATCGATGCACACAATGGGCGGAATAAGACAACCGGGTCCTACCTAAATCCCCGCCTCCAGCACCTACGCCGGCCAGTGCCTATGCCGGCTTATACGCTTTGATGTTCGCGCTGTGGACGCGAGATGCCCACTCTTCTTCGCCCTTCCAGGGCTTAGAATCCATGATGTTGATGTCCGACAGCCCCGCGCTCGACATCCTGCCCATATAGATGTCCTGCGGCTCGGCGCCAGACAGGCACTGCACCCAATTCTCAGCGTCTGCAGTGGCGTGCGCGGGAAGAGGCGCGGTCAGCACCATGTCCGATATGAACATCCTACCGCCCGGCTTCAGGATGCGATATGCCTCACGGAACACCGCGTCCTTGTCGGGTGCAAGGTTGATGACGCAGTTGGATATAATCACATCCACAGAGTCGTCTTCGAGCGGCGTGCTTTCCATCTCCGCGAGATGGAACTCCACATTGTCCAACCCGAGCGTCTGTGCGTTCTTGCGGGCGAGGTTTATCATATCCGGGGTCATATCGATGCCGACCACCCTGCCAGAGTCGCCGACAGCCTTCGCCGCGATGAAGCAGTCTATGCCGCCGCCGCTGCCAAAGTCCACGACAGTCTCGCCGGCGCCCAAGTCGCCGATGGCGGTTGGGTTGCCGCAGCCCGCAGACGCCAGCAGCGCCTCGCCCGGCAGCCCTTCCAACTGGTCGATCTCGTAAAGCTGGTTCTTAGTGGCGGGTTCCCCATCGCCGCAGCAACTGCTCTCGCCGCAACCCTCATTCGTGATGTCCGTAGTGATGTCCGCACTCTGCGCCAACCTACCATAGCGTTCGCGCACCAGTTCCTTCACATCTGAGTCTGTGTAGCTAGTTGTAGCCATGTCCGTACCTCCTTTGGAGAGAAATGCTCTGCGAAGTGAATGCAAGAGCCTGACAGTCATAATAGCATGATTTATCTGACATAGATAAACATGATAGGCAGGATACAAGTTCCGCTATGGTGCGCCGCCCAGCGCCTCGACCGCTTCCGCGTCGCCTATTACGAAGATGGTGTCTCCGGGGGTTAGGGCAATTTGCCTGCCGGGCGCGGCTACCATCTCGCCGTCTGCTTGGCGCAAACCTAGCACTTCGACATTCGACCGTCGTACCACTTCATCGATGGCAGTACCGGACAGTGCGGATGACCCGTCTATCGTAATCTCGGCGAAGCGTAGGCTTTCGTTGTGCGTGCCTCGCAGCATTGAGTCGGCAAAGTCGGCGGCGAGCGGTCTGACAGCGGATATGGCGATGCGTCGACCGCCGATTTCCAACGGCGAGATTACCTTGTCCGCGCCGGCGCGCCGGAGCTTCTTCTCGTTCGCTATGTCGCTCGTTCTCGCGACCACCTGCAACTTATCGTTCAGCCCGCGCGCCGACAGCGTGATGTACACATTGTCGCTGTCGTTGCCGGTTACCGCGACAAGCCCGCGCGCATGCTCAATACCTGCCGCGCGCAGCACATTGTCCTCCGTCGCGTTGCCCTGAATGTAAGCGTAGCCGAGTTCTTGCGCCTCCGCGACGCTGTTTTCGTCAGCGTCCACCACGATGAAATCCACGCCCTCCGCTGCGAACGCGCGGCCGACCTCTCTGCCAACGCGACCGAATCCACATAGCAGGTAATGCCGTCTCATACTTGCCAGTGTCCTTCCCATTCTGCGCCTCCGCACGAACGCCGCGAAGATTTCTTCCTCTACGATATGGCTCATTAGCGCGGTCATGAAGTACAGCATCGCCGCCACGCCGCCGACAATCAGGAAGATGTTGAAGATGCGCCCCGCAGTGGACAGCGGGTATATCTCGTTATAGCCGACAGTGGTGAATGTGATGATGGTCATATACAGCGCATCAAGCCAAGTCCAGCCTTCCAGCAGCATATAGCCCACAGTACCTGTGAACAGTAAGATGAGCAAGATGCCTACGCTCACGCCAAAGCGCCTGAACATTGTCGTCGATGCCCCTCACGAATGACCGTGCTGTGGATGGTCTTACGCCGCTATCATGATACTACATTGGGCGTTTAACCGGATGGTAGGATGGTAGGATGGTAGGATGAGAATAGGTTTACTTCCCTATCCGTAGGAAGGTTAGGATTAGGCAAGCATGAGCGGGTTATCGTTGATTTTTGCGGGTGTAATGATTGCGCTTCTATTGACGGCGTGCGATCGCGGCACTGTGGAAGTCGCCGCGACACCGACGCCTACGATTAGCATTACCGCCGTTGCCACATCAACTGCCACTATCGTTGTGCCGCCAGCCCTGCCCACGCCTTTGCCGCCCGCCACTTCCATTCCCCCTGCTGCCATATCACCTACACTTACCGAACCATCGCCCTCGCCGCCCGTATCGCCTGCGTCGCTAGAACCACCGGTGCGCGATCTATTCGCGTTGGCGCAGCGATACCGCATGGTCGATGCTGACGGCGCGCCGCTGACTCGCACTCTGCCGCCTGACCCGAATTGCTGCAAGGTTGGGCATACGAGAGAGTTCTTCGTTACCGACTTGATAGACCGGCGCATCTACACGGTCAAGGCGCGGCTGCTCGCGGTGAGCGAGAACGCGTACTGGTACGCCGATGTTGACACCGAGCTGACAGAGCAGCAAATGGAGCGCACTGCCACCGTGTTCGAGCAAGGCATTCGCCCGCCTATCGTGGATGTGATTGGCGATATCTGGAAGCCCGGCGTGGACGGCGACCCGCATCTCATAGTACTGCACACGCCGCTCCGGGCTGCGGCAGGCTACTTCTCGTCAAGCGACTCGTACCCGCGCTCAACGCATCCGCGCAGCAATCAATCTGAAATGATTGTGATGGACGGTTCGTGGCTGCGTCCGGGCGTAGGTCCGTACTTCAGCGTGTTAGCGCACGAATTCCAGCACGCTGCGCACTGGAACTTGGACTTGGGGGAAGATGTGTGGATAAACGAAGGCTTTTCCGAAGTGGCGACGCAGATTGCGGGACTTCAGGCGAGCTTCGTGGACATATTCGTGGCGCGCCCAGAGGCGCAGCTGAACTACTGGCCTGAAGAGCCGCAAGACACGCTGCCGCACTATGGTGGCGCGACCCTGTTCGTCGAATACCTGATGGCACATTACGGCGGTGCAGCGAAACTAGGTGAACTCGCGCGTGAACCGCTCGACGGCGTGAACGGAGTAGAACGCTACTTGTCGCAGTACGGCGCAAACTTCGCGGATGTTTTCGCGGACTGGACGGTGGCGAACTACCTCGACGGCAGGCTAGACGGCATGGCGCTTAGCAATGATGCCAATTCGCTGGCAAAGTATCGATACCCGAACCGGAGCGTGCAGCTAGGCGGCGCGCGTCGTGTCAACGGCGACTATGATATATCGACCACTCAGCCGCAGCTCACCGCGCGGTACTACGAACTGCGCCTGGCATCCGGCGACGCGCAGGTTGATTTCAGCGGCGATGCGACTGTTGCACAGGTGTCGGCAAAGTGCCGCAGTGGTCGATATTGCTGGTGGGGCAACAACGGAGACTCTATCGACTCCACGCTGACTCGCGAACTCGACTTGTCCCGCGTGGACTCGGCGACTCTGGAGTTCTGGATGTGGCATGACATCGAAGAAGATTGGGACTATGCCTATGCTAGCGTATCCACCGATGGCGGCGGCACTTGGACGACCTTAGACGGCGAACGCACCACACGCCACGATCCTCTAGGCGCAAACTACGGCGCGGGCATGACCGGCATCAGCGGCAACGACGGTAGCGGTGGTAGCGCCAATGTCGGTGAAAGCCCTGAATGGGTGCAAGAGCGCATGGATTTGTCCAAATACGCGGGCATCGACAGCGTGCTGCTGCGCTTCGAGTACATAACGGACGAAGGCGTGAACCTGGGCGGTATAGTGCTAGACGACATCGTCATTCCGGAGATTGGCTTCACCGACGATGCGGAGTCGGACGGCGATTGGCAAGCGCACGGCTTCCGGCGTATCGACAATTCCTTGCCGCAAACCTTCGCGCTGCAAATCATCGAATTCGCCACAGACGGCAGCGTATTCGTGCGCCACGCGCGCCGCAATACCTTCACCATCGAAGGATTCGGGAGCCGCTTAGACTATGCCATCCTAGTAGTAGCCCCCACCACCCATCAAACCTACCAGCCCGCGTCATACTCCCTGCGGGTAACGGTGCAGTAGCCCTCTACCCAATCCTTTACATCGATGTTAATTGTCTCCCCCGTTGTGCATTCACGCATTGCGTTGTAACCTAATGACAGAATGACAGACGCCACCGGCAGCCTGCTCGCGTGAATGAAAGGGAGCACACACATGTCCACCGTCAGCATCGACCACATCGCCATGCCCACCGCCAACGCCGAGCGCATCATTGCTTTCTACAAGCGATTGGCTTTTCATATTAACGACGAAGCCGAATGGCGCGCCGGCGAAGCGAATATATTCTCCATACAAGTCGGCGATTCCAAGATAAATGTGCATCCGGAAGGTTACACAGCCGCACTGCGCGGTCCGACGGCAGTGCCCGGCAGCGCGGACATTTGCTTCGTTTGGAACGGTACCGCAGCCGAATGCGAACAGATGCTACAAGACGCCGGCGTGGAAATCATTGCCGGCCCCGGCCCGCGGCGAGGCGCGCTCCGCCACAAAAACGCCGTCAGCCTCTACGCCCGCGACCCTGACGACAACCTGCTCGAATGGATGGTTTACGAGTAATCTAACAGGATGCGCAGGATGGGCAAGAACTGAAATACCGACTAACAGATATACTCCAACGGAGGCAACACTATGGGACGACTAGACGGCAAGGTTGCACTCATTAGCGGTGGCGCGCGTGGTCAGGGCGCTGCGGAGGCGATGCTCTTCGCCAAAGAAGGCGCGAAGGTTGTCATCGGAGACCTGCTAAACGACGAGGGCAGGCAGGTCGAAGCGCAGATAGCCGAACTCGGCGGCGATGCGACTTATGTCCGGCTGGATGTTACCAGCGCGGACGACTGGGACGCAGCCGTGCAAACCGCGCTCGAACGCTACGGCAGGCTCGACATTCTGGTGAACAACGCGGGCATTCTCGGCAGGCGCACCGGCATAGAAGACACGAGCTCGGAGCAGTGGGACGCGATTTTGGATGTCAACGCAAAGGGCGTATTCCTAGGCACGAAGGCGGCTATACCCGCGTTGCAAGAAGCCGGCGGTGGTTCCATCGTGAACATTTCGTCCATCGCGGGCATCATCGGCAGCAGAAACGGCATCCCAGCGTATCAGGCGAGCAAAGGCGCGGTGCGGCTGCTTACAAAATCCACGGCGCTGCAACACGCCGCAGACAACATCCGCTGCAACTCCGTGCATCCCGGCATGATAGTAACCGCCATGACCGAAGAAACGCTCGCCATCCCTGAAATGCGCGAGTTCTACGACCAAAACATCCCGCTAGGCAGGCTAGGCACTGTGGACGACATCGCCAACGGCGTGCTATTCCTAGCATCCGACGATTCGTCCTTCGTAACCGGCAGCGAAATCGTCATAGACGGCGGTTTAGTAGCTCAGTAATTTAACGGGATGGACAAGATAATCAGGATAAGGCTCATATCCGTCTCCGTCCATCCTGTATGTCATGTCCTACTGCCGGCTGAACTTCGCGCGCAACTCGACAGCTACTCGTTCGCGGAGTTGGTCTATGTCGCGGCGCAGCACTTCGGCTTCGGCTTCGAGCCGCGACACTGTGCTCGGCTTTTCCAGCAACTGCTGCTTCTCCGACAAGTCGATTAGCAGCGTCTCTGCGATGAAGTACGACAGCGCCGCAGGGTCGCGCGAAGTTCGCACTTCGCTCGTCCAGCCACCTTGTAGCCCGGTTATCAGGCTCAGATATTCGTTCAGCTGCCGCAGGATGGATTCGGACTCCGGACGCGCCTCTTCTGAATCGACATCCGGCAATATGGACACATCCGCCGTGATGTACGGACGATGCTGCGTGATGGTGTTTATCTTGAAGCGCCGTTCGCCCGTTACCGCGATTAGAAAGCGGTCGCCGCGCATCTCGTTTACCTGCGTGATGTGCGCCACCGTGCCGATAGGATGCGGTATCGCGGGCTGCCCGACTTCATCGCCGGACTTGATGAGCACAATGCCAAAGCGCTCGTCCGAGTCGAGGCAGTCTTGTAGTAGGCGCTTGTACCGCTCCTCGAAAATCTGCAGCGGCAAAGATGCGCCTGGAAACAGCACGGTGTTCAGGGGGAACAGTGGCAGGGTGCGGCGGTCCGGCAATTCAAATGGCATAGCGTAGAGTATAAACCCAACAGACCTATTTTGTCATTTCTGCTAACAAAACGGGCATTCTTCATACGTGCAGGTTGACTAGGTTCTGTGGGCACTTGAGGCATATGCTATTTTGGAAGGCATGGCTAACACAAGACTAACTACTGCTAACTGGTTGAGGATACGCGATTTTCTTCGAGCAGACCCCAGAGTGTATATCAAAGACGAGAGCGAATGTAGGAACTCCATAGAGGCAATCGTGTGGATTAACAGAACAGGAGAGCCGTGGAGGGACCTGCCGGAGAAGTTCGGGAAGTCTAATAGCATGTTCAGGCGCTTCACGCGCTGGAAGGGAAACGGGGGTTGGGAGCGGATGTATCTGCATTTCATTGAAGACCCTGCATTGCTATCCTTTGTATAAGACCTGCACACTGGGTTTTATACTTTCCGTCGAAGTCGAAGGGTTTATCCCTGTGCCAACCGGAAAGTGTGTTATCGTCATCAGCGCCGGTTGGTTCTGCACCTTACGGGTATGTGATTCGCGTGCAAAGTAGATGCTAAAGTTATTGGTTGCAGCTATCCATTTATTGTTTTGCCCAACGAAAATTCCGCGCTACACTTCTGTATCTAAAATTGTATTAAGATAAATCACGACTTAAAGAAGGGCTTATGATTACTCCGAATGATTTCTCGATCTCATCAAGTCAGGTAAATGTAGAATTTTCCGGTGGAACGGAGGCCGTGTTACGAAACGGGGAACCAATAGCGGTCGTGGGAATCGCTTGCCGATTCCCCGGGGCAAACGATGTCTCAGAGTTCTGGCGTCTGCTAGAGACAGGTGCGAATGCCGTCAGCGACGGCGTTCCAAGCTCCGGTGAGGGACGACTGGGAGAGATTTTTCGAGACACCGCGATGCAGAGCGAGGCATCCTGCCATGTCGCATTTATCGACGGCGTTGACCGGTTCGACGCCCCCTTCTTCCGCATCTCACCGGTAGAGGCGCACCACCTTGACCCGCAGCAGCGCCTGATGCTCGAGACTAGCTGGCAGGCGCTCGAAGATGCTGGTATAGACCACGACGGACTGCAAGGCAGCCGCACGGGGGTTTACGCAGGTATCAGCAACATGGACTATCGCGGGATGATAATGCAAGCCAGCGACACATCCGAGCCTGCGTCCAGCCTCTACACTGTAACCGGCACTTCGTACAACACGGCAATCGGACGGGTCGCCTTCGCGCTTGGCTTGAACGGACCTGCGCTTGCTCTGGATACGGCTTGCTCCTCATCGCTAGTCGCGATACATCAGGCGATGTCTGCGTTGCGGCTCGGAGAGGCTGATCTTGCGCTTGCGGGGGGTGTCCATACCATTCTGTCCGGCAGGCTGCTGGACTTGCGCGGGAATGCGGGCATGCTGGCGCCGGACGGACGATGTAAGACCTTCGATGCCGCAGCCGACGGCTATGTGCGCGGGGAAGGTTGCGGAATCGTGGTGCTGAAGCGCCTGAGTGACGCAGAGGCAGACGGCGACCGAATCTGGGGAGTCATCCGCGGCTCTGCGGTGAACCAGGATGGCGCAAGCACTGGTCTGACAGTTCCGAGTGAAGAGGCGCAGAGGCACGTCATCGAGGAGGCGCTTCACAAGGCTGGCGTGCTTCCCGCACAAGTGGACTATGTTGAAGCACATGGAACAGGGACCCCCGTGGGCGACCCCATAGAGTTGAGAGCAGTTGCAGGGGCTTATGGAACAGGCCGTCCCACGGAACGACCGCTTCTCATCGGCTCTGTCAAGACTAACTTCGGACACCTCGAACCGGCGGCAGGCGTCGCTGCGGTGATGAAAGTCCTCTTGTCGATGAACAAAGGAATCATCCCGAAGCACTTGAACTTCTATAATCCGACTCCAGCGGTGGACTGGGATAATCTGTCCCTTCGTGTAACCGCGACGGCAACGGAATGGCCGCAGTATGCCGAACGAGCGCCGCTTGCGGGCGTAAGCGGCTTCGGCTGGTCAGGCACAAACGCACACTTGATAATAGAGGGATATCGTCCATCGAGCGAAGCACCCGAGTCTTTGAATGGTGCCGAATGGCCCAGCGGCTTGCCGAGGCAAATTGCAGTCTCCGCACTGGAATCGGACGATGATGCGGCAGTGGAAGTGCCCTCCAAGCGTGAAAAGCGACTTCTGCCCCTATCAGGTAAGAGCGACAGTGCACTACGGGAACTGGCAGACAGATATCTCACGTGGCTCGACGAGCGATATGATTCAGCCGATTCGACCTTCTTATCCGATATGGCGTGGACGGCGGGCGTGGGGCGAAGCCACTTCACTTATCGCACGGGCGTTACCTTCTCAGACGCAGAATCGCTGCGCGCCGAACTGAAGGCGGTTGCGAGGGGTGAGGGCAGCGACATTACGAGAACGGCGACGAGAGTTGCATTCGTCTATACGGGGCAGGGCAGCCAGTGGCTGGGTATGGGCAGGACGCTGTACGAGAGCGAGCCTGTGGTGCGCGCTGTTCTCGACAGGTGTGAGCGGGTAATGCAGGAAGAACGAGGTACTTCGTTGTTGGATGTGATGTTCGGCAACGAAGGCGCGGAAGGCGACCTGAACGACACTGCATGGACGCAGCCCGCCGTCTATGCGTTGGAGAGCGCCCTTACCGCGCTATGGCGCAGCATCGGGGTCGAGCCGAGCGTTGTAATCGGACACAGCCTTGGGGAATTCGCTGCGGCACAGTCGGCGGGTGTATTCGGACTGGAAGAGGGGCTGCGGTTCGTCGCTAAGCGTGGTGCGCTGCTGTCGTCAGTCCCCGATCTGGGTACGATGGCCGCTATTTTCGACTCGAAAGAAAAAGTGGCTGCCGTGGTCAGTGAGTACAATTCGTCAACTAGCGGCGTAAACTTAAGCGTCGCAGTTGACAACGGCGTCCATCAGGTCATCAGCGGCACGATTGAGGCGGTTGATGCCGTGTCAGAGAAGTTTGACGCCGAGGAAATTACGGTGAGACGGCTCAGGAATCAGGCATTTCACAGCCCACTGGTAGAGCCTGCGCTGAACGAACTGGAGGAGGCGTACAAGTCCGTAAAAGTCTCGTCGCCTTCCATCAGTCTGGTCAGCAATGTAACCGGCAGAGTGGTTTCGCAGGGCGAGACGATTGACGGCAAATACTGGCGGCGACACGCGCGAAATGCCGTTCAGTTCCGTAGCGGTATCGAAACTATGGCTGAACTTGGTGTCGATCTTATCATCGAAGGAGGTCCTCACGCGGTGCTGGGCCCATTGGTCTCGCTCGTCTGGCCGGACTCGGCTAACGGCTCCTTCAGCGAAGCGCCGTCAGTTCTACAAAGCATGCTACGCCTATCCTGGGACATCGATCCCGCCGACTACGATGACGGTTTCATGGACGCTGTCGCAGGCGCGTACAATGCGGGTCTAGCGCTTTCATTCGAGGGCTTGTTCGCCGGAGAGGAGCGGCGAAGAATCAAGCTGCCGGGCTATCCTTTCCAGCGCGAGCGGTATTGGATAGATACGCCGAGGCGCATCCGCTCGGCAACGGAGCATCCCCTGCTTGGAAACAAGCATGAGTCGCCGCGCGGCGAGGTGATGTTCGAGACCGAGATGTTCTCCTCAGACCCGGCTTGGCTAAACGACCATCGCGTCTTCGGGCGCGTGATAATGCCGGGCGCAATGTATGGCGCGATGGCGGCAGCGGCAGCTCTGTCCGAAGGCACGCAATCAGTGGATGTGGAGGACTTACAGCTTCACACCGCGATGGCTTTCTCGGATGAGGAAGGCGAAGGCAACACTCAACATGGAGGGCGAAGAATCCAGGCAGTGCTGAGTGCCCCCGAAAAAGGCAGCGCTCGACAGGTCGAGATATTCAGCAAATCAGAGACAGAAGAGGGATGGACGCTGCATGCAGAAGGCAAGGTGTCAGCCGGTGTCGGGGTGGCGAGGACATACAAGCGAAAGGATGTTGACACACTCAAGTCGGGCATGGCGACGCAGGATGTAGCAGCGTATTATCGCGCGCGAACAGGAGCAAGCATAGATTTCGGGCCGTCATTCCGCACGATTCAGCGCCTCTGGGCGGCAAACGGCGAAGCGGTCGGTGAGATTGCCTCGCCGGACTCCCTCGACATGAGCGGCATAGACATGCACCCATTGCTGCTCGACGGGTGCTTCCAAGTGCTGTCCGCGGCGCGTCATTCCGCTAGAGGCGAAGACGAAGCGACCTACTTGCCATTCGGCTGGGAACGGCTGTGGTTGAGACAGCGGCTGCCTGATCGTTTTGTCTGCCACGCCAGATTGCGGGAGACAGCTCGCGAGTCTGAGGAAGGGAGCAGCACGGCGCCGGAAGTGCTGATCGGCGACCTGCAATTCTACACACTTGACGGCATTGAGATCGGTGGTCTAAGTGGGTACACCGTGAAGAGTGCTACTCGTACCGCGTTGCTCTCCGAGACCGAAGGGTTGCAAGACCTCCTGTACGAAGTCGTCTGGCGGAACTGCCCACTTGCGGACGGGATGCCCTCGGCCGACTTCCTCACGAATCCTTCGGGCGTTGCGACGCAATCCAAGCAGTTCGCAGAGTATCTTGCCGATGAAGGCGTAGATGCCAGAGGACGAGTCGGCTTATTGCGTGACCTTGAGCGCATGTCTTGGCTTTACTCGCTCTCCGCGTTGGAGAGGCTGGGATGGGAGCGCAAGGCAGGTGATTATATTGAGCCGGAATCTCTGAGGGAGAGCCTGAGCGTATTACCGGAGCATCGCCGCCTTTTCCGCAGAATGTTCGAATTACTCGCCAGTGCGCGAGTGGTGGATACGGCAGGCGACGGATTTGTGGTCAGGGTCGGGCCTGGAGACACACTGCCCAGTGAGATGCAGCAGGACATTGCCGGGGTTATCGAGGAGACGAATGCTCGATACTGGCATGGCTCAACCGAAGTGGGGCTCCTTCGACGGTGTGGAGCTGCTCTTGCAGATGTGCTGACTGGACAGGCAGACGCGCTCACTCTACTGTTCAGCAGCGGGGAACCGACAGCCGGTGACCTTTACTTGAAATCGCCGGTCGCACGCGCCGCGAACCGGATGATCGCCGATTCTATTGCCACGCTACTGACAGGACTTCCTGAAGGTCGAAAACTACGGATACTGGAAGTGGGCGCTGGAACCGGCGCCGCGACCACGGCCGTGCTGCCGGAACTTCCGGATGGATCCTTCGAATACACCTACACAGACATATCGGCGGGCTTCTTCTCGGAAGCCGAGTCACGCTTTGGTGGAGACGACGGCTCTATTGAATATCGCGTCCTCGACATCGAAAAGGACGCGGCAGCTCAGGGCTTCGACCTTCATTCTTATGATCTCATAATCGCATCTAATGTTCTGCATGCCACACGCCGGCTAGATGATACGCTTGTCCACTGTCGCGAACTGCTCAGGCCGTCGGGACAGTTGGTCGCCCTAGAAATCCTCGCTGGCACTGGCTGGCAGGATCTCACCTTCGGGCTACTGGACGGCTGGTGGCGCTTTGCCGACGATTACCGCCGGCATCACGCGCTTGCGGGACCTGTAATCTGGAAGCGTGCGCTCGCCGATACCGGATTCGTTGCGGCTGAAGTGATCGGAGTGGATGAATATAATCCCGACGGACTTCTGGACAGGGGCATCGTAGTAGCCAAGGGTCCGGAGCAGGTGAATGAAGCGGCGGGAGCATGGGTCATTGCGGGAGACGGTCGCGGTGTAGCGGACGAGCTTGCGGCAGAGTTGGCGAGGCGCAATCAGATCGTAGTGGTGGCAGGTGCCGAAGGGCAATCAACCGGGCAATCGACGGCAAACGAATCCGCGATCAGGAGGGCAGTGGTGGATTCACTGAGCCGGGAATCATGGCGCGCCCTGCTCGAGAGCTTGCCTTCGGAAGTGCCCATCAGTGGCATTGTTCATCTTGTCGCGCTGGACGGGTACGGCGAAGATGCCACCGCCGAAGAGTTCGGAGAAGATGTCAGGCAAATTGGCGGAAGCGCACTTGCGCTGGTGCAGGGCATTAGCGATGCTGATGCGACACCTGCTAACGGCATATGGCTCGTCACGCGCGGAGGGCAGGTGCTTGAGCGAGAGCATGGTGGACAACTCGCCGGCGCGATGTTGTGGGGATTTGGCAAGGTCGTCGCGCAGGAAGCGGGGCATCTGCAACCCAGGATGCTTGATGTCGATCCAGCGAATGAATCACCACTGTCCGCCCTGGTCAATGAACTGATGTACCCGGACAACGAGTCGCACATTGCCTACCGCATGAACGATCGGAAGGTAGCGCGCCTCGTGCGCGTGGGCAGCGAAACGGAGCGATTGACGCTTCCTGAAGGCTCACGCTGGTCAATGGCACCGGACGCAGGCGGCGACCTGGACGCGTTGCAGGTTTTGGACTTGCCTGAACGCGCGCTTGATCCGCGAGAGGTTCGTGTTGTCGTGGACGCTGCCGGATTGAATTTCCGCGATGTACTCCGCTCGCTTGGCATTATCGACACCGGACTATTGGGCCGTGAGTTGTGCGGTCATGTCCTCGAGATCGGCTCCGATGTAACGAGCGTATCCGTGGGTGACCGAGTCGTGGCGCTGGGCTTCGGCACCCTCGGTTCCGAAGCGGATATACATGAAGAGTTGGTTGCGCCCGCGCCGGCTGGAATGTCAACCGCATATCTTGCCACCATTCCGACCGTATTCGTTACCGCCGCCATTTCGTTCGATCTGGCGAGGCTGAAGTCGGGAGAGCGAGTGCTTATCCACGCGAGCACAGGTGGCGTGGGGTTGGCGGCAGTCCAGCTTGCGCGCGCCGCCGGAGCGGAAGTGTTCGCTACAGCAAGCGCCTCGAAACAAGCATATCTGCGCTCCCTGGGCGTCAAGAATGTCTTCGACAGCAGGCAAACGAAGTTCGGGCAGGAAATCCATGAAGCCACAGGCGGCGAAGGCGTCGATGTAGTGCTGAACAGCCTGACGGGTGAGGGCTTCATCGAGACGAGCCTGTCCTGTCTGACGCATGGAGGCAGATTCATAGAGCTTTCAAGGGTGGATATATTGAGCGAAGACGAGATGGCAGCCTTGCGCCCGGATGTGGAATACCACATCCTTGACTTGGATGCTCTGAAGCAGAACCAGCCAGAACAAGCCGGGGCGGTCCTGAAATCCGTTATTCACCGGATCGAGACGGGTGAACTGAAGCCTCTAGCTCACAGCCGTTGGTCGATGTCAGAAGCCGTGTCCGCTATGAAGTTCATGCGCGCGGCGCGGCACATTGGCAAGATTGTTCTTACGAACTCGCCTCTTGAAACTGGGAGACTGCGCGAGGACAGGACATACCTAGTAACCGGCGGTCTCGGCGGCATCGGCTGCGTACTCGCGGACTGGCTGGCAGAGCGCGGCGCAGGCGCAATCGTGCTTAATGGACGCCGCGCCCCCGATACCGAAGCGCTGGAAACCATCGCAGCGCTGCGTGAACAAGGCGTAACAGTACAGGTTGAACTCGCCGACGTGACGGACATGCAGGCGGTGGATGCTATGCTTGAACGCATTGACGCGACTCTTCCCCCACTCGCGGGTGTTATTCACAGCGTAGGGGTCTTGTCGGACGCAGCCTTGCCGAACCAGACTTGGGACAACTTCCGGCAAGTGCTGTGGCCCAAGATGCTTGGAGCGTGGCATCTGCACCGCGCAACTATGCACCGCGACCTGGAAATGTTCATCGTATTCTCTAGCGTGGCGGGCGTTATGGGCAACGCCGGGCAAGCTAATCACTCTGCCGCCAACGCATTCCTCGATCAGCTTGCCGTACATCGTCGCGCGCTCGGTCTGCCCTGTCAGTCGATAGCTTGGGGCGCGTGGTCGGAACTCGGCGAAGCGGCGGAACAGCGGGGGCGCATCGCTGCACAACTGGAAGCGGCAGGCACAGGCTGGATTACGCCACAGCAGGGATTGAACGCGCTGGAATCCATCGTGCGACAGGACTTGACGACCGGCATGGTCGCGTCAGTGGATTGGCCGACAATCGCGGAGAATAGCAATGAGGCTTCGCCATTCCTCGAAGATCTGATAGCCACATCCGCAGAGGACGCCGTGGAAGAGGATAAATCGTCCGATGATCTGCTGACTCAGTTGCAAGGCTCGCAGCAAGCCGATTCGGAAAGCATACTGGTCTCGTTCTTGCAAAAGGAACTGCAGGCGGTGATGCGTCTGCCAAGTGCGCCCGCCACATCTGTGGGCTTCTTCGATCTGGGCATGGACTCTCTGATGTCGGTCGAGCTGAGAAATCGGCTCAACCGCACATTCGCGGGCGAGATAGTCGTCTCCAACACTGCAGTGTTCGACTATCCGGACATCACTGCGCTCGCCCGTCACCTGGCAGACGAACTCGGTCAGATTGACGATGGCGGTGCGTCCGATGCGGCCGCTTTTGACTCGCCCGCCCCGATCGCTACTAAGGATGATGATATAGCGATAGTTGGAATGGCTTGCCGTTTCCCGCAGGCGAAGAACCTTTCCGAATACTGGCATCTGTTGGAGAACGGCACGGATGCGATTACCGACGGACGACCCGATGTTGAGGATGCACCACGCATTCGGGGCGCGTTCGTGGACGGCATTGAGTGGTTCGACTCACGTTTCTTCCGTATTGCTCCTATTGAAGCGCGCATGATGGATCCGCGACAGCGGATGATGCTAGAAACAAGCTGGGAGGCTCTGGAAGACGCGGGAATAGCCCCAGATGGACTGAGAGGCAGCCTCACAGGAGTGTACGTCGGCGTCGGAGATGGCGAATACCGGGAGTTGATTGACGCCAACGGTATGGGAGGCAGCCTGCTCGGCACGACCGCAAGCGTAACCGCCGGACGGGTCGCATTCGCCTTTGGTCTTGAAGGTCCTGCGATGGCGATCGACATGGCATGCGCGTCTGCATTGGCGGCAGTGCATCAAGCGATCGCCGCCTTGCAGCGCGGCGAGATTAACCTCGCTCTCGCAGGGGGCGTGAACGCCGTGCTGTCCCCCGCAGTTTCAGACTTCATGATGGAAGCCGGAATGCTATCCCCCAGTGGGCAGGGACGTCCTTTCGATGCGTCCGCGGACGGCTATGTGCGCGGTGAAGGCTGCGGCATCGTCGTTTTGAAGCGAGTAAGCGAAGCGGAGGCGAATGGCGACCATATCTGGGGCATCATCAAGGGTTCTGCCGTCAACCAGAACGGTGCGAGCGCCGGACTGACAGTTCCCAACGGTCCTGCACAGGAGCGCGTCATGCAAGCCGCACTCGAAACGGCTGGCATCTCAGGCGCGGAAGTGGACTATCTCGAAGTTCATGCAGTCGGGTCTCAACTGGCGGACGCTATCGAGGTGCGCGCCGTCGGGTCAGTGTACGGCAAGGAGCGCGAAGATGACCGGCCGTTGCTGATGGGCACGGTGAAATCAAACATCGGCCATCTTGAGGCTGCGGCGGGCGTCGCCGGTTTAATAAAGTCCGTGCTTGCGATGAAGGCGCGTGTAATCCCTGCTCAGATTCACTTCAAGAATCCGAACCCGCAGATTGAGTGGGATCAATGGTCTGTGCGCGTTGCCTCTGAAAAGACCGAATGGCAGCGCCACATCGACAGACCGCCGCGCTCGGCAGTGAGCGCGTTCGGAATGTCCGGCACTAACGCCCACCTTATCGTGGAAGGCTACGGAAGCGCAGTGGAAGATTGGACGGCAGGTATCCAAGCGCAGCTGTTCGGGCCCGTACAACCCGTGTCTGTCTCCCTACCGGATTCGGTTGGGAGTCTGCCGACTTCTGCAGATGGCATATCGGAGCGCACGACTCGTTTCCTGCCTATCTCCGGCAAAACCGAGAGCGTACTTCAAGAGCTGGCGAGACAGTACATTTCATGGCTTGACCGTCAGGATGCCGAAACTTCAACACTTGCTGACTTGGCTTGGACGGCAGGCGTCGGGCGCAGCCACTTCGACCATCGGAGCGGCGTGGTCTTCAGCGATGCCCTGTCCCTGCGAGAGGGCCTGACAAGACTTGCCAAGCCCAACAGTGCATCCGATGACGCTGAGCGTCAGTCCGCGACAAAGGTTGCGTTCCTGTATTCAGGCGACAGCAGCCGGTGGGTCGGTATGAGCAAAACGCTGTACGACACTGAGCCGGTTGCGCGCGCCGTTCTCGACCTCTGCGACGCCGTGGTGTTTGCAGAAAGAGGAGAGTCACTGCTTGCTGTGATGTTCGGAAGTCTTGAATCCGTGGGCGACTTGAATGACGCGGCATGGGCGCAGCCGGCGCTCTATTCGCTGGAGTGCGCGCTTTCAGCACTCTGGGCAAGTGTAGGAATACTGCCGAATGTCTCATTAGGTCGTGGTACGGGTGAGCTTGCGGCGGCGCAGGCGGCGGGCGCATATAGCTTGGAGGACGGGCTGCGCTTCGCAATGGCGCGCAGCAACTTAATGGCGGTGCTGCCGGGGGGTGACCCGAACCAATCCCTGATGGGGCTGGAAGTGGCTTTCGACGATATTGCAGTCTCACCCCCGTCTCTGACATTAGTGAGCGGCGTTACGGGGCGAGTGATTGATTCGGACAATCCGTTGGACAGCGCGTATTGGCGTAGGCAGGCGCATGAGTCCGCCGCGCTCGAAGTCTGCGCCTCCACGCTTGCAGAACTGGGGGTGGACCTGGTTCTGC
>VXRI01000088.1 GCA_009838595.1 Chloroflexota bacterium
TTGGGCACCACTAGACGCGGCTAATCACCGTCGTCAAACATTCGTAATAGCGTGGTCAGCACCGCGTTCACGCCGTCCACGAATGTAAAGCAATCCTGATCGCCGACGACAAGCACATCGAAATCAGCGGCGGCATCCACGACGATACCGCCGGCGCGGCGCACAAATTCGGCGCTGTCCGCGGTGCCAAGCACGGCGCAGTTGGAGCCAAGCAAGTCGTTCGCCGCGAAGTAGCCGGTCAGCAGCCCGCCCGAAGTAATAATCCGTGCCGCATCGACATTCAAGCCTTCGGTGCGATACCGTGCCGCGCGCCTTTCCGGCAGCGCAGAGGCGTCGTTAGTCAGCACATAGTGCGGTTTGCCAATTCGGTTCAGCCGCTCGATGAGTTCCACCGCGCCGGGCAGCGCGCCGACCGAATACGACAGCACACCAAAGGCGTCGAACAGCAGCACAGAGTACCGCTCCACCAATTCGTCTATCGTTACTTCGCGCACATCCATAGCAGGTATTGTACAGCGTGCGCGGCGGCTTATCCTAGATATTGCCTGTTAGCAAGTCGAATCCGTCTGGGCAGCAATAGTGCATGACCATCCTGTCCACCCTATTAATTCCCCCATCCTGCCATTCCCGCGAAGGGAAGGGACTTCGAGATTCAGCATTATTTCAATGGCGGGGAAAGTAACCACACGGATGCCGCGCGCTTGAACCTGTGATGCGCCAATGCTATCGTGAAATTAGGGCTATATCATAGGAACGATGGAGCGGCGTGGCATTGCAGCGCGGCAAGGGCGGACGATGAACAGGTTCGATCAGGACGACGAACAGTTTCAGCGCGAAGATTGGACAGAGCAAGCGGGCATCGGCGTGGGACTTACGCTGCCCGGCGCGGATAGCGTTGTTGTCATCACCTGGCTATTTCTAGCCATCAATGTCGGCGTTTGGTTGGTGATTCAGCTAGTGGGCGGCTTGTTCAACCAAGATGAGGACTTGCTGCTACGCTTTGGCGCGATGTTTGGACCGCTCATCGCAATCGGCGAATACTGGCGATTATTCACCGCGATGTTCTTGCACGCCAACATCTTTCACCTGCTGTTCAATTGCCTAGCGCTGTTCATATTTGGCAGGCTCGTCGAAGGCGTGTACGGCAATGTGCGCTTCACTGTCATCTACCTGCTGGCAGGGCTGGCTGGCGGCGCGCTCAGCTATATGTTCAACAAGTCGGCGATTAGCGTGGGGGCGAGCGGCGCGATATTCGGCATTCTGGGCGCGCTCGCCGCATACTTCATCGTGCACCGCGACACGCTAGGCGAGATGGGCAGGCGCAATCTCACGGGCATCGCCACCATCGCCGCCATCAACCTCGCCATCGGGCTGCTCATCCCCAACATCGACAACTGGGCGCACTTTGGCGGGCTTGCGGGCGGCTTCGTGATAGGCTTGGCACTCGCGCCGCGATACATGTACGAATTCGTCGAAACGCCGTTCGGCACAAGACGCCGCATCGTCGCGCTGCTGCCGCTCGGCGCGCGCTGGCTTGCAGTGCTCGCGTTCGCTGCATTTCTCGCGGCGTTCATCTGGTACAGCGGCACAGATGTATCCGACACGCAGCAGTCGCAGATATTCGTCGTCCGCGCGGAACGCCTGCTGCAGGACGGCGACACGGTGGGAGCATTGCAGCACGCCGAGCGCGCGGTGGAATTGGACTCGCTCAACGGCAGCGCATACTACACGCGCGGCAAGATAATGGCGATACACGGCGCAACCGACCAAGCGCTCTCCGACTTCAGCGCCTCGCTGCGCTTGCCCGGTTTGACAGGTGCCCAACGCGAGGACGCGATAAAGTTCATAGCGTCGCCGCGGTGAATTGGGGCCAGCTGCGTTAGCATGTGCTTCCACGGAGATTGACGCGCTTGCCTTAGTCTGCCTCTTCGCCCTTGATGGACAAGGGGAGTCTCCGAATCACCTTTATCCAGTTGGAATGTAGTTCCTTGCATCACATCTATGAATCACATCCATCTACTCGAACACGGTTCTAGGCAATCGCACCAAGCCTTGCGCTATGCTGCGAAAATTCATGGTAGAGTATGGGCATGACACTTCCGAAGTTTCCCACGGGGCGTGATGAGAAGCGGCAAGTTTTGCTGGGTGCCGTAGATGCGATACGCGAGCGCGTGGCGGCGTCTGCTGATGAGTCGGAGCGGCTGGGCACGCTTGCGCCTGACGCCGTTGACGCGGTGCGAGACGCGGGATTGTTCACGCTGAAGCTGCCGATGGCGCTCGGCGGCGCGGAGGCAGACCCGGTTACGCAGATAGAAATCATCGAAGAGCTTGCCTACATCGATGCGGCTGCAGGCTGGTGTCTGATGATTGGCGCGACCGCCATCGGCAGACCGGGCGCGTTCATCAGCGAAGACGCGGTGCCAGAAATGTTCCCTGGCGGGCGCGTTCCCACCGCCGCGACATCCACCGCGCTCACCGGCAAGGCGCTTCCCGTCGATGGCGGGTATATGCTCAGCGGTAGGTGGCCCTTCGCAAGCGGAGTGCGGCACGCCGAGTGGATGACGGCGGGTGCGAGCATTCCTGCGCGCGGCAACACCGAGGAGACGGGCGTTACGCTGGTCTATCCCGTGTCCGAGGGGCGCATACACGACAACTGGCAAGTGATGGGGTTGGAAGGCAGCGGCAGCAACGACATCTCGGTGGAGAATCTGTTCGTGCCGGATGCGTTCGCATGGGAGACAGCGCTCTGGGAGCCGAAGCGCGGCGGCGGGATTTACCGCATGGGCAGGCCCGGCTTCGTAGCGAACGAACACTCCGGCGTAGCGCTTGGCATCGCAAGACGGGCGCTCGACGAAATAATCTACAAGGCGCCGTTCAAGAAGCGCGGCAACCCACCGACGGCATCACTCGCGGACCGCGAGGCGTTTCGCGGGGACATAGGCGTATGCGACATGCGACTGCGCGCCGCGCGGATGCTGGCTCACGATGTCTTCGAGCGGGCCTACGCAATCTGCTGCGCGGGCGAAGTGCCGGACGCGAATGTGCAATCCGAGATGCGCGCCGTGTCCGCGTATGTGACGCAGGTCGCAGTGGATGTGGCGACGGCGGCGTTCCGCTACGAAGGCGGCTCGGCAATACACCGCGGTAATGTACTGCAACGCTGCCTGCGCAACATCAACGCCGCCGCGCAGCACTTCATGGTCAGCGACAGCTCCCTTGAAAGCTACGGTGCGACATTGCTAGATGTTCAGAATGTCCGGCCGATGGCGTAGGCCGGCTCTTCATATCTGCACATCACGCTTCACACTCATTTTTCATCTTCCCCTTCCATTCCGAGGGAAGGGGAAGATGCGGCAGCATGTCACTTCTCGTAAATCGTGATGCCATAGGCGTCGATGTGCCGCTTGAAAGGCGCATGCCGGATGCTTTCGTATGCCGTCAGGTCGCATTTTTGTGGGATTGGCATGTCTTCAAGGTCAAGCGCAAGCCTGCCAAGTCGATATGAGTCCATGATTCCAACAGTGGCAAGATCGATGTCCGAGCGTGGCGTCGCCTTGCCCGTTGCTCGCGAGCCGTACAGTCTGACTTCCTTCAATTCGGGATAAGAAGAGAATAAATCTGTCAACATTTGCATAGTTCGCTCTGGCAAGTCAGGAGTATTCATTCTTCCAACCTATCAAACATTAGCCTCTGATAAAGAGCGTCGAATAGAGCAAGATACCGTGAGAATATGTTATCTACCACCTCTTCGAATCTTTCAAGGTCATAAGTATGCGACATTCTATTACGATCTATCAGCATGTCTATCCAATCTTCGCATTCATCAATCAACTCAGCATTACAAGCCACACGGATGACATTACGAGGCGTGACATTTGATATTATAACGCCATCATATTGCAATCGATCCCTAAGGAGGTTCCATGATAATTCAAAGGTAAATTCAAATCGTTGGACAACGCCCTCAAGTTCGAGCTGGTTCAACTGCCCGACGCCATCCTCAAGTGCCTCACGGAGCAGAGAGTACGCCCGCGAATAATTATCGAAGCGATATTGCCAGCGTATTTCTTGGCTCACTTATAGCAACCTCATATCTTCCCCCGACCGTTCATCGATGTCAGTCCCCGCTAATCCCGGAAGCGCAAGCCGATTTCGGCGTGTTCCAGCAACTGACCGTCGCGGATTTCTTTTACTTCGTCTGCCATAGATAGCAGCGTTGAGTCGTGGGTGGCGGAGACTACGCTGATTCCCTGCTTTATCACCATATCTTTGAACAGGCCGAAGATGGCGTGCGCGTTGTTGGAGTCTAGTTCGCCGGTGGGTTCATCCGCGAGGATTAGCGATGGTCGGATGACGATGGCTCGCGCGATGGCTACGCGCTGCTGTTCGCCACCGGATAGTTCGTATGGACGATGCCGCGAGCGCGTCCACAGCCCCACGATGTCCAGCGCCTCTCGTGTACGCTCGGCGCGTTCGCCGGAGTTCATACCGCGAATTCGCAATGGCAATTCCACGTTCTCGAACGCGGACAGCAAAGGCAGCAACCCGAACGATTGGAATATGAACCCGATGCGATGACGGCGCAAGTCGGTCAGATCTTGCTCGCTCATCTCGGCTAAGTCTTGCTCTTCGAACAGCACCTTGCCATCGCTGGGCTTGTCCAAGCCTGCCATGATGTTCAGCAGAGATGTCTTGCCGGAGCCGGACCTGCCCACCACCGCGATGAACTGACCGGGGAACACGTTCAGATTCACGCCTCGCAGCGCGTGCACCTCTTCCGAGTCCAAGTCGTATCTGCGCTCTACATCAACCGCGGCTAGTAGCCTCTGTACTCTGCTCAACTGCCTTGCTCCTGATTAGTTGTCAGTTTTTTGGTCTTCAGCTTTCAGTTAATTATAAGTCTTCAGTGGCAGTCGGTAGTGGTATTGGTTAATGGCAGCACGGACGGTCCCGAACAATACGCCTGATAACTGATGACAAAAGATCCCTACTGCACATCGTCCGGCGTCAGCGTAACCTTGCCGTCTTGCGTATCGATGCGAGCGCGTTCGCCGATTTTCAGCCGGTCGATGATGTCGCGCGGAATCTGTACCCTGCCGCTGCCATCCACCAATATGAACTCTTCGAGCGGGTCGTCGGTGGATGCGGCACCGGACAGCCGCTGGAATGTCACCCTGCGGCGCACTTCCGTCGCCATTTTGCCGTCTCGAATCATCACCACGCGCCCGACCTTGTACGCGATGTCTGGGTCATGCGTAACGATTAGAATCGTAGTGTCCAGTTCGCGATTAATATCGCCGAACAGGTCGAGTATTTCGGCGGCGGTGTTGTCGTCGAGTTCGCCGGTGGGTTCGTCCGCGAGCAGCAGCGGCGGGTGATTGGCGAGCGCGACCGCGATGGCGACGCGCTGCTGCTCGCCGCCGCTCAACTTCTCAGGCGTGTGGCCCATGCGATGTCCTAGCCCTACGAGTTCGAGCAAATCTTCGGCGCGCTTTCTGCGCTCGCCGGGCGATGTGAATGTCAGCATCATAGGCAGCGCGACATTTTCCACTGCGGTCAGATACGGGAACATATTGCGGCTAGTCTGCTGCCAGATGAACCCCACTTCGTCGCGCCTGTACAGTTCGGTTTCGTTCGGCGTCATTCGCAACAGGTCTTTGTCGCCCACACTCACGCGCCCAGCCGACGGCGTGTCGTAGCCGGCGAGGATGTTCAGCAACGTGCTCTTGCCGCTGCCGCTCGCGCCTACAATTGCCACCACCTCGCTGCGCTGCACATTCAAGTCAAGCCCACGCAGCGCCACCACTTCGAGATCGGCAATCTTGTATATCTTGAACAGGTCTTCACAGACGATATACGCTTCTCGGTTTGCGTAGGTCATGCATTTTCCCCTTATCCGTTCGTGGTGAGCCTTTCGAACCACGCGGTTCGTCAATCTTGCTGCATCCGTATTAGCTGCTCCCTCAATCTGGCCACCTCAGCTTCCGCCGCAAGGCGTCCGGCCCTTTCCGCATCGCGCTCGACTTGTGCGGTTTCGCGCTCGACTTGTGCGGTTTCGCGCGCGGCTTGCGCGGTGTTGCGCGCGGCTTGCGCGGTGTTGCGCGCGGCTTGCGCCGCGTCGCGTTGGTCTGCCAGTTCCGAAGGTGTGGGTAGAAACGCACCCGTAGCCGGCGCCCGAAAGCGCAACTCCTTATCGAACCAGCACAGGTCCAGCCCAAGCACACGGCTATGCCCCCATATAAGCCCGTCTTCGTCGCGGTGTATCGGAATTGGGCGATACTCGCCGTCCACCAGTTCATCACCCGCGAGCGGCGCGTTATGGTAAAGCCCGCCCGTATGGTCGAAGCGCCAGTATTCGGAAATGCCGAAACTGGCGTATATCGCGGGCTTAACGGTGTAATCCCTTCGCCCCGTGCTGCGAGACGCCACCTCCAGCACGAAGTCCGGCGGCTTGCCCACCTCGCTTATCACATACCCGTTGCGTGCTATTATGGCGTTGGGGTCTTCTAATCCGTCGGCGAATACGCAGTCCGGAAATACGCCATGTTCATCAGGGGCGGCTGTGCGGCGCAGATAACCTTCGCCGGAAACCAGCACATCATTGCGATTTCGGAAGTAATATCCGAGTGTGGCTGCGGTGTTCACCATACTCTTGAACTGTTCCATATCATTCACGCGCGGCGGGTCCGGCAGCGGCTCTATGTGAGCGTATTTGTCTGAATACAACTCTTGTGGCGCACTCTTGGTAGTCATAGATAGCCCCTCCAATTCGCGATTACTGCGACGCTCCTTTGTTCACTCAAATGATAGCAAGGTCAACCCGTCCCTACCTATTCATCCATATTCATCCTGCAAATGCTGTTATTCTCTGCTATCTGACCGCCGACACCTGATTAAAGCTCCCCTAGCCTCAATATCCTTTGCAAGGAGATGCGTCGGATGAACCAGATCATGCCCAGTATTATTGCGGTGAACACTAATATCATGAAACCGTAGGTGATTGCCAGAGTGCCCCAGTCGATTTCTAGCACGAACGGCGGCAGCACCTGTGTACCGCGCTCATTGTGGCTTAGGAACGGCATGATTATCGCGCCGAGCCGCCGTCCCATCTCCGCGCCAAGCGCCATGCCCGCGCCGATGACTATCGCCTGCTCCAGCCAGACCAGCGTTATCAGCTGCCGCATGGAAAAGCCGACCGTGCGCATAAGCCCGAACTGCATCTCGCGCTCGCGGAACGACACATACGAATGCACTAGGAAGCCTAGGCAGCTCAATATCAGCACCGCGCCGAATGCCATGAACAGTAGCGCGCGCCAGCCTGCCTGCACCAGCGGATCGACTGCCGCCTCTTCCAGAGCTTCCGCGCGGTCGTACACCGCCCTGCTCTGGAACGGCTCGCCGTTGTCGCGCATGTCAGCCACCAGCATCGCCCGGTCATATCCGTTGCTTGCCGTGTCGGACATCGTGTCAGATGTCGTGCGCAGCCACATCTCGTTGGGCCTAATTTCGGCGGATGTCGGCTCTAGGTTCGTGTAGCGCACGACAGACGCGACATCGGCGACGAGGTATCGCTTGCCGATAGTGTCGAGCGTCGGGAAGTATTCGAACGAATCTATGATGCGTATCGGGGTGCGGTGTCCTGAAATCGAGACCGTGAACTCCTCGCCGACGCTGTGTCCTGTATCTGACAGGAACGAACGGCTCGCAAGCACGGGCAGCGGGCTTGCCTCCGGGCCGTGGTATATGCCGCGTCCTGTGAGCGGCGGGCCTTCCGACCAGATGAACTGTGCCGCGTCTTGTTCTGCCTCGCCGTTGTCGCCGGTGCTCACGGGCTGCAGGATGTCGGTGATGGATTCGCGCGCGCCTCGCAGCACCGTCCAGTCCGATACGGAATCGAAGTTTTCGAGCACGGTTACGCGGTTTGAACCATCGCGCACCCAGATTTCGTCAATGGTGATGTTGCCGGCGCGCAGTCTGCCACGAGAGTTTGTGTCGTGTATGGCGAGCGAGACCATTGTCAGCGGCTGCGTGGGTTGCAGCGGTATGAAGCGGCGGAAGTTCGTGCCGCGCGCAAGTCCGCGCTCAAGCGTCATCCAGTCGCCGTTGCCGCCAAGCAGTCCCATCACATAGGTGAAGTACCTGTCGTTGGCGTCTTTGATGCGGACGGACAGCGCTAGGCTTTCACGCGGCCTATCCGGCTTAACGCGCATTCCGATGCCGCGCGAATCTAATGGTAGGTCAATGCCCACGGGCGGGTTGTCGTGGTCGAGCTGCGTGAGCAACTGCGACATCGGGCGTTCCGAGAAGTCGCCGCGGAACCAGCCTACGCGGTTGAGCGTCTCGCCGTCCACCGCGACCATCGTGTAACTTTCGCCCAGCAATTTCGATAAGTCTGTGCCGAACGCTTTCACGACGGGCGACGCCTCATCTACCAACTCGATGTTCTCGTATGTCTCAACAAGTGAGACGCTGCTGCCGCGGCTGTTGACGGTCAGCCCTTCTACGCGGATGTCTGCGCCGGTAGCGTACTGCGCCTGCTCCTTGAAGCTGCGCTCCAGCGTGCCGCCGAAACTCGCAGCGAATATGCCCAAGCCCGCCATCAGGATGAGCAGCAGCGACATCCGCGCGTAGTGCGTGGGGTTGCGCGCCATCTGCCACATTCCCATCGAGAAACCGACCGGCGCTCTCTGCGCGAACGCTGCAAATGCCAAGAATATCAGACCGAGCGGCAACGGCACGAAGAAATTCACGCCTGCCGATACGCTTACCAGCAGCACTCCGCCCACGATGCCAGGAGTTATCGCCGTGCTGCCGTTATTGTACGCGAGGAACTCGAGCACAGGCACGGTCGCAGGGCTGAACACAAGCGCGGCAAGCAGGGCGAACTGCACAGCGAGTCCTATCGCGCGCAGTCTGCCGTCTCGCAGGCGTTCCGTTGCTGCGTACATTGCGGTCATAAGCGCGACTATGCCCAGCGATATGCCGCGCGCCGTCCAATCCAATTCGCCCCCATTTGCGCCGACACTCGCGCTGCCGAATATGATGGTCGCCGTTTGCACGGCAGCTGCCACGCCAACAATCAGGTGCATTAAATTAGGCGAATCACCGCTGATGTAACGGATGGATAGGGGAAACAGTCGCAGCAGAGACACGGCGAACGCGACGAGTATCAGCGCAGGCACAGCGAGCAGCGCCTGATTGACCGCCACAGTGCCGAACAGCCCCGTCGCCACCACTGATCCCTGATCGTGCAATTGGCGAAACAGGAAGATGCTAATCACCAGCAGCATCACATCGAGGTAGAAGCGCTGGTAGAACGGCGGGCCCGTAGGACGCGCGGATTGCTGCCTATGCCGCGTAACGCCGATGCGAGACGCGCGCACTGCGGGTATGAGCAGCGCTGCGAAGCTGAACAGACCGCCCAGCCCGCTCATCAGATACGCGCCTCTTGTGATGAACACATTTAGCCGTTCGCCGCCGCTCAGGTCTGCGAAGGCAGGCGTGAAGCCCATCAGGCTGATTATCGACGCGGCAAGCAGCGGCGCGACTACTATGGCAATGAGCGAGATTGTCGCGCCCTCCAATATGAACACGACGAGTATCTGCCCGGAACTTGCTCCGCGGCTGCGCAGCAGTGCGAGCTCACCACGCTGCTGTTCGACTAGCAGCGACGACAAGGTTACGACATAGTAGATAATGACGATCGCTATAAGCACCATCACCACGAACATAGGAATCTTGCTGAAGAACAGCCGCCTGTCGTAGTCGGCGAGCGTGGAATCGAGCGTTGTTAGCTGGCGAAACCCGAACAAGTTCGTGGCGAGCTGCGAGCGCATCGTGCGCACTTGCAGGTGAGTTATTGTGGTGTTCCCCGCGTTCAGCCGATCGCGGTCGGTGTCCAAATGCCACGCGTACGACGAGTCCATATCGGTGAAGTTCGCACCGAGTATGTTGAAAAACATCTGCTCGGAGACGAAGAGCGGCATTGTGCGGAACGATCCGGAAGTAATGGACCTGAACAGCGTATCGTGCTGATGCCAGAACTCCGAGTCCGGGACGTTGCGCTCGAATATACCGCTGATAACAACGCTGGCGTACGGTGTGCGGTCGCGCCAATATGGAACGGCGGATATGTTGTCGCCCACGCCAACGCCGAATATTTCGGCTGCGTCCGCCGGCACCAGCGCTTCGAGTGAGAGCGGCGCGCCGGCAACTTCGATGGGCTGTTCGTTGGGGAATCTGCCGCCGGGCAGCAACGTGATGTTATCCGTCAGGCGCGGATTGAAGGTGAAGAACGCGCGCGCGTCGTCCCTGCCCGCATTCTCTTCGTTGCCCGGCGCGGTTAGGTAGAATGTTGCGGTCTTCGCGCTGCGCTGCACATCATGGAACAGCCAGTTGAGCCGCCCTTCGTACTGGTAGGTCATCGCATCGGCGACCTTCCTGTACTCTTCGACCGTGGTCGGACCGCGCTCAGCCTTCAGCAATATGTCGAGCTTCAGCGGCTCTACTTGATCGAGCGAGTTCTTGAGCGCGAGTTCGCGCAGCGCGTCAAAGTAGATGACTGTGCCCGCCATCACCGTGGACGACAGCAGCACGCCAATGACGACCGTGGACAGCAGCCTCCAGTGTGACAGGCTGCGCTTAGCCACCATTGGCCAGGCTGCGATTATTGCTGAAAGTGCTGCGCGCATGTTAGTCGGTCTGTTAATTCCCGCCTTCGCTCTTTTGGGTGAATTGGGATTAGAATCAATTTTGCGGCAGAGCCAGAATTGCGGTCACCAATGATGCAATGATTGCAGCAAAGAGTGTTGCGCCGATGGCTAACATAGCAAACAGGATGCGGTCAACCTTCGCTTCCATGCGGTCAAGACGATTCACAATGTCCAATCGCCAATCACGCTCGTTTTCCCTTACCTGCTCCATGCGAGCAAGGCGCTCTTCGGTAGTTGCCCTGCTGATCATCACTTTCCATCTATGTTTCTATAGAAAAAATCAAGTTCATACATCTTAGTTTGCCGTTTCTTCTGTTTGTTCCAAAAGCGTCATTGCGGGCAAAATGAACCGCTGCATCGCTCAGGGTCTCTGGTTTACTACATCTGTAATCGCAAATCCCATCTGCTGAGCATCATCAATCAACAATTGCAGCGTCATGATATTCCTCTTTTCACCATCCTCTGCAACAAAGGAAATTCTAGCTGTATCGGTTTCCATGTCGCGCTCAATGGTAAACATCGTATGTTCATCCACTATGTAAGTTATCAGCCCCTTCATTCGTCCGTCACTCCTTGCCATACTAGCACACGAGTGTACAGTGAATAGGTCTCACTCCAGCCGCGATATGGCGTGGAAGTCTAGGTTGCGCATGCTGTGGGTCAGGCGATAGACGGCTAAGGCAAATATGCCGATTAGCACGGCGTACAGCGCTATGAGGAAGCGCAGGTCGGTTTCCAGTATGAACGGCGGTATCACTTCCCTGCCGTTCTCGGTAACCGCAACCGATGATACCATAAGGTCGCTCATTAGCCAGCCCGCGCCCGTGCCTAAGCCTATGCCCACCGCTACGATGATGAAGTGTTCGAGTATTAGCAAGCCCGCCATCTGCCGAGACGACAGCCCGACAGACTGCAAGAAGCCTATCTCGTTGCGGCTGCGATTGGCGAATGCGAGCAGGTATGTTATGTAGCCCAGCCCTGCGGTGAAGACGATGATAATCATAGCGAGCAGCACCATCGCCTGCCAGCCGGCGGTGATGAGCGGGTCTAGCCGCACCTGATCCAGCTGCGTCTCGCGGTCGTGCACCAGATCGCGCCCGACAAGCCGCGTTACCACATCGCGCACCGATGTACCCGCGCCGGGCGCCTTCTCGATGAACATCTCGTTGGGAGACGCGATGACCGCCGGGCTGAGGATGTTGATATGGCGGACTAGCGTTTCCATGTCGGCAATCAGGAAGCCGGCGCCGGTAGGATTGAGCGTGGGGAAGAAGTCAACGGAATCGCGCACCTGCACAGGCACGAAGCGCCCCTTCAACTCCACGATGAGCGCGTCTCCGATGCGCGCCCCCGATGTCTGCAAGAACGAGTTGCTCGCAACAACCGGCACAGGACCACCGCTCGGACTACGGTATATGCCGCGCAGTCCGTTGTCCGTGTCCTTGCCGAATGAGAACAGCCCCGTCTGCTCACCCTCGAACACGTCGTCGTTCGTGTACGCCAGCGAGTCCGCAGATATTGTTGAAGTGGCAAGCGGCAGCCAAGTGGATCGGTTGTCCTCGAAATCTTCTAGCACCTGCGTTGTGCCGTCCCTCCGGATGGCGTGTAGGTCGTCGATACGGATGTTGCCCGCCGTGCCGGCGGGACCGAAGACAGGCTCGTATATTTGAATGGACGCCAATTGCAACGGACGCTTGAGGCGCGGCGGCACTCGCAGCGTGCGCAAGTGCCATTCTGCGGGGCCCATATTGCCGAACGACACGGTGTCCAGCACGCCGTCCGCGTCTTGCAATACCAGCCACATGTACATGTTCGGATACACTTCCGCGGGCTTGACCCAGACCCCTATACCTTCGGCATCGTCAGGCAAGTCGATGGCTTCGCTGACGGTGAGCGGGCTAAGCGCGCGCATCACTTCCGGCAGCGAACTGCGAGAGAAATCGTCCCTGTACCATGCGTGGTAGTGAAAATCGTCCGATTCTACGCCGAGCATGCGGAAAGTGTTGCCGGAATAATTCGCGCCAAGCGTGCCGCGATCACGCCACGCCAGCGACACGGCAGTTACGCCGGGGATGGTAAGATAGCGATCGCGCAGCCCGTCAACGCTGCGCGCGATAAAGCCGGGTATGTTGGACACGCGCATGTCTGCCGCCGTGTCGTAAAGTATGCGCTCTTGGTAGCTCCTGTTGAGCGTGCCTCCGACCGTCGTGGCGAGCACCGCGAGTCCTGTTACCATCACCAGCAGAAGCACCAGCCAGCTGTATTGCAGCGGGTTGCGCGCCATTTGCCACAGGCTCAGCGACACCCACACGGGCGACCTGTGCGACAGCAGTACCAGCCCGTAGAAGAGCAGCTGCAGCGGTATTATCGCAGCGAAGCCAAGTGTGGGTAGATAGGCGACCGTGCCGTCCGTAGGCGGGTAGAAGTATATCAGCGCGGCGATGCCGACGAGTTGCGCGGCAAAGCCGTACAGCGTGCCGCGAACCCGTTCGGCGCGCTGTGTCGCCCAGTACGCGCCCACGCCTGCAAATACAATTCCGATTGGCGCCGCCGCACCAGTAAGGTCGCCCTGTCGCAGGCCGTCCAGCGTGAGAGTAGCCACGAGCGCAGCGGTTATGACCCACACATACAGATGCACCAAGCCGGACGATTCGCCGCTTATGAAGCGCACGAACAGCGGAAAGAAGCGCATGAACACCAGCGCGACAAGCGTCAGTAGCAGCACAGGCGCGAACAGCAGCGCCTCGTTTACTTCAATACCGCTGAACAGACCGCCGCTTACCAGTTGCCCACGCGCGTTCAGCTCCCAGAAGACCAGACCACCGATGGCGAGTACCATGATGTCGAGGTAGTATCGTTGGAAGAACGGCACTTCGGGCGGGCGGGACGAGCGCAGTTTGTGGATGATAAGCCCTGTGCGCGCGCCGATGACGCTAGGCACAACGAATATCACAAGGCTAAGCGCCCCCACTCCGGCGGCGACTAAGAACGGAGTCCATCGCCAGTTGACAGGCAGCAAGTCGCCACCCGTGATTTCCGTGAAGTACGGCAGTTTGCCCGATATGGCGATGATACCCATGGCAAGCAGCGGCGCGATTATGACGGCAACCGCCGTTATCACCAGCCCTTCGATGGAGTATAGACGCACCAGCTGCGCCATGCTCACGCCGCGGCTTCGCAGCAGCGCGACATCGTCCTCACGGCTTTGCACCAGATACGACACCATCATAGACATGTAGTACAGCACCGTGATGACCATGATTGTCAGCAGCAGCAGCAGCGGAATGCTAGTGAAGAAACTGCGCCGTTCGAACCTGTCAAGCAACGCGGTGATGCCTGTGAACACGGCGCTGCCTTGCATCTGCACCGCCATGCCGTTTTCCAGATTGTCGATGCGCGTGCGCAAGTCTTCGGGGCGAATGCGCTTGAGTGGCACCTTATCCACGAATATGAACCACGACGAAGATACCAAACTGCCGGGGTACGCCTCACCGAGGCTGTTCAACAGCGCCTGCCGCGTTACGAACATCGCTATGGGCGGCTCTTCGGGATCGACCTCAATACCAACATCGGGGATTTCTTCCAGCGGCGCGGGTTCCATGAACACATTCGCGTTCTGCTGCCAGTAGTCTTCGGTGGGATTGGTAGGCTCTATCAGACCGACGACTTCAGCAAAAATCGCCACTTCACTGCCGAGCGAAGGGCGTAGTTCAAGCATGTCGCCCACTTGCAGGTTGAACACATTCGCCGGAGTTGTGCCAATCAACACTTCGACATGCAGCCCGTCATCGACCGGCGTAACCGTGTCTGTGTATGCACGCCCGGATGTGAAATTGACATGGTGTTCCACATTGGACAAGTACTGCAAATATCCGCGCGACACGAGATCGACATCGGCATTGGCAAGCGGACGCCAAGGCGTGCCAACGAGCATTGTGCTGCCCTTGAGAAAGCGCTCGCGGCTCACATAGAAGTCCGAGATGTTTTCTTCGATGAGTCTGTCTATCTCGGCGGCGGTGACATTCAAGCGCTCTTCGTTCAAGGGAATGTTCGGCGCGTAGGCGAAGATGTTCAGGAAGAGGTTAGAGGAGCGGTCGATAGAAGTGTTTAGCGTAAGCCGCGCCAATGAGTTGAGATACACCGGCGCGCCCGCGACCAGGGTGGACGCTATGATGATGCCTGCAAAGATGCTAAGCAGAAGCTTCCAGTCGGAGCCGAATCGCTTAAAAATAAACCCAAAAGTGGAGAACGAGCGCATTTACAAATAGTAGCACATAATCGGATAAGAGGTATGAAATCTCATCCGGAGTCCATCCTACACATCTGTATATCGTTGTAAGTTAGCTAGCCCAGCCCTTGCTCCAGGTCTGCCAGCAGATCGTCTATATGCTCGATCCCCACCGACACCCGTAGCAGGTTGTCAGGCGTCTGCGTGTCCGGCCCCTCGACCGATGCGCGGTGCTCTATCAGGCTTTCCGTGCCGCCGAGGCTTGTGGCGCGCGTGAATAGCCGCAGTTTCGCCGCAACTTCCATCGCCTGCTGCCGTCCGCCTACAACTTGAAACGACAGCATTCCGCCAAAGTCCGACATTTGCGCCGCAGCGATTGTCTTTTCCGCAGTCGCGGCAAGTCCCGGATAGTGCACGGCTTCGACTCTCGGATGCTCTGATAGGTACGCTGCGACTGCGCGCGCGTTCCCACAGTGAGCGCGCATACGGAGGTGCAGCGTGCGAATGCCGCGTAATGTCAACCAGCAGTCGAACGCGGACGGCGTAGCGCCGTATGTCACCTGTACCTGCCGTACATTGCCGAAGAATGCGTCGTCGCGCGCAGATACCACCGCGCCGCCCATGACATCGCTGTGTCCGGAGATATACTTCGTCGTGGAGTGCGCCACCAAGTCCGCGCCCAGATCAATCGGGCGTTGCAGCATTGGCGTTGCCCAGCTGTTGTCGCACGCGAACACGGCGCCGGCGTTGTGCGCTATGTCTGCGATGCGCCGTATATCCGTAACCTTTAGCATCGGGTTAGACGGCGTTTCCGCCCAGATTAGGCGCGTGTTCGGCGATACGGCGGCTTGCACCTGCGCCGCGTCCGTGAAGTCCGCAAACGAGACTTGCAAGCCCCACCGCGCAAACACATCGCGCAGCAGGGCGCGAGTGCCGTGATAGCAGTCGTTCGGCGCGATAATATGGTCGCCGCCGGCGAGCGCCTGAAAGACCGCCGCGCTCGCCGCTGACCCGGACGAAAAGGCGGCGCACATCGCACCGCCTTCAAGGGTCGTCAGTGTATTTTCAAGCTGCTCGCGGTTCGGATTGCCCGTGCGAGAATAGATGTAGCCGCCGGGATAGTCACCGTCAGGCGCGCGCTCGAATGTCGTCGATGGCTGTATCGGCGCAAGAATCGCGCCCGATTCAGGGTCGATGTGATGGCTTGCGCGCGCCGCGTTCGTCTCGATGTTCACTGGACAGTACTCATTGCGAGAGGAAGTCATACAGCGGTACAACGCCTGTCGGCTTCGAGCCATTCCGCAGCAGGTTCTCGATACGCTGTGTCGCTATAGAGCTCATCAGGGTATCACCACAAGTCGCGCAGACTTCCGCCGGCACGTTGTCGAATAAGACGATTCGCTCGCCGTGCCGGTATGTGTGCACAATGTACTGCGATTCGTACTTTCCGGCACAGCCCGGAATGGTGCAATCCATAGTATTTTTCCGTGTTACAGCCCGATATTGTCCGCCACGACTTCCAGATGGAAATCGGTGTCGCCGAATGCGAGTTCCGCAGCCTTCGCACGCCGCGAATATAGCTGCATATTGTGCTCTTTGGTGAAGCCTATCGCGCCGTGGCACTGGTGTCCAAGCGCGCAGATGCGGCGGTACGCGTCGCTGACCCATGCCTTCGCCATTGCGACTTCCTGCGTCGCGTCCTCGCCTTCGGATAGCCGCCACGCAGCCTGATAGGTGATATAGCGCGAGCCTTCAACATCGGTCGCCATGTTCGCGCAGTGGTGCTGTATTGCTTGGAATGTGCCGATGGGCCTGCCGAACTGCGTGCGCTGCTTGGCATATTCTACGGTCATGTCGAGCACCTGCTCCGCGCCGCCGACCATCTCCGCGCACTTGCCGATGGCGCCCCACGCAAGCACCTTCTCGACAGTGTTCCAACCGCCGTTGACCTCGCCCAACACTGCGGACGCAGGCACGCTCACATTGTCGAATGCGAGCTCGGACTGCCTGTCGGATGCGATGGTCTTTAGCAGAGTCTGACTCACGCCGTCAGTGCCGCGCGGAACTAAGAACAGCGTGATGTCCTGTTCGCCTTCGCCCGTGCGCGCCGCGACCACGAATGTGTCGGCGACATGGGCATTTGGCACGAATAGCTTGATACCGTTCAACACCCAGCTGTCGTCGCTCTGCGTGGCGGTCGTCTGCACGCCTTCGGCATCCCAGCGCGCGCTAGGCTCCGTGAGCGCGAGCGTTACGATGTGCTGCCCGTCGCTAATCTGCGGCAGCAGCTCTTGCTTCTGCGCGTCGGAGCCGGCGTCCAAAATCGCCATGCCGCCCATCACGACAGTAGAGAAGAACGGTCCCGGCAGCAGAGCGCGTCCCGTCTCTTCCAGAAGCACGGAAAGATCAAGGTAGCTGAGGCCGACGCCGCCGTATTCTTCGGGGAAAATCAAGCCCAGCCAGCCCTGCTCGGCGACCTTCTGCCACATCTCGGGCGTATAGCCGCGCTCGCTCTCTTCCATCTCCCGCACATAAGTGTCCGGGCATTCCGCCTGCAGGAACTCGCGGGCGCTGTTCCGAAGCATATGGTGGGTTTCGTTCAGTCCAAGGTCCATTTTGTCGTTTCTCCTATTTCTAGCGATGCAATTTGGCTTTAGTCGTTGGTTTTGAGAATCCTATCGTCGAGTCTTAAGTATTTCGGGTCCGGCTTGCCGCTTGCGCCAAGCATGCCATCGCGCCGCCTGACTGCGACCACTCCGTCCGCATCCAAGTAATAAACGGATTGACTGCGAGTGCAATATGGCTGATTCGCACGCCGCGCTTTCCCTCTGCTCAAATTGTGGTCATCTCGTATCCGCACGCTAAGTTCGCCTCGCCGCGCCCTTTCCCAGAATTGTCCCGAATTGAATGCTTCCCGAATAATGGGTGCTGAAACGAGCTCTATGTTAGTTTCTCTGTTGATAAGGATCAAAAGACATGGATGAATTTACTCTACGCCACCATTCTGATCGTTATCTTATTGGGAAAATCACTCTTGAACAATTAAAAGACTGCCTGAATCACGTTATCGTTGATGAAATGCGTCATGGCGAACGCGATGCGGAAAGGTCTAGCCTCGCTGCCAAAATTTTAGGCATTCTGTGCGTTGGCAATGATGTGACAAAGATACACGGATATTTCGACGAGGAAGAGTTTCGCCAAGAACTTGCCGCGCATCTGTACATGCAGCAACTGACCGTAGCGAAGGCAAGGATAAAATCTAAAGCATCCTAATCACCTTTCCCCTTACCTAGGCAGCCCCAACCCCCTTGACGCTATGACGTTGCGGTTTATCTCGGATGTGCCGGCTGCAACGGTGCCTCCGTGCGAGCGCATCCAGCCGTTTTCAATGCGGCCACGCAGCGGTGCCCACTTCGACTCAGGATCGAGCTGACCGTACAAGCCCATCACCTGCATTCCAAGGCTGTATAGTCGGATCATCATTTCAGTGCCGTATGCCTTCGTGATAGACGCTTCCTTGTTTGGAATCATCTCCTGACTCTGCATCCATGCGACGTTGTAGCACATCAGGCGACAGGATTCTATTTGCACTGCCATCTCTGAAATGCGCTGCCGGACGGATACATCGGCGGAGAGCGGCTGTCCGTTGCGCTCGTTTCCCTTGCAGAAGTTCACGATGTCTTCGAGCAGTCGCTGGGCGCGCGCGGGCCGGTCCACGCCGGAGCGCGCGAGGTCCAGCAATGCCGCGCCGACATACCAGCCGCGGTTTAGTTCCCCCACGAGGTTCTTCTTCGGCACGCGCACATCCTCAAAGGTTACTAACGCGCGATGGGCGTCCCACATCATCGGTATTTTTTCTACGGTTACGCCCGGCTGCTGCATCTCGGTAAGCAGGAAGCTGATGCCCCTGTGCTTGGGCGCGTCCGGGTCGGTGCGCGCCAGCATGAACATCCAGTCCGAACCGGAGTGCGCGCCGTTCCATATCTTGGAGCCGTTAATTACGAAGTCGTCGCCGTCTTCCACTGCGCGCGTCTGCAACGATGCGAGGTCCGAGCCACTGTCCGGTTCGGAATATCCTTGCGACCAGTCGATGTCCGCCTGCGCGATGCGTGGCAGGAAGTATTGCTTTTGCTCTTCCGAGCCGTACAGCATCAGGATGGGACCGACCATGCGCACGCCGGAGTCGCCGGCAGGCACACCGCGGTACGCCATCTCTTCGTTGAATATCATCTGACGCATGTGAGGCGCGGCCTGACCGCCGTACTCTTTGGGCCAAGCCATCGTCAACCAGCCGTTATTGGCGAGCTTCTTCTTGAACTCGCGCACCAGAACCGCGTCCTCAGGCTCCTCCGCGTCCACGGCTTGCTCGCGCCAATCCCAAGGCAGCTCGCCATCTACGAAGTCGCCCACTTCCCTGCGAAAGTCGTTGTCTTCATCGCTGAAGCGGAAGTCCATGTGTTCACCTCGATGCTCTTCTATCTATTTCGATCGGCTTTCTTGTGCTGCAGCCGCCGCAATTGTACCCGCGCATTCTCCATTGGTGGGGTGGGAGGGACGATTTCGCCTGCCCATATCGATTTCCGAACAGATTGCGATTTCAGATTCCTCACTTCGTTTCAGAATGACAAGGCTTTCGTTCGGTATGACATGCTTTGTTACGAGTGGCACACCGTCGGCGTACCACTCGAACAAAACTACCTCGGCAGACCCAGGCCGCGGGAAGCGATGATGTTGCGCTGGATTTCGGAGGTGCCCGCGGCGATGGTCGCGGATACGGATGTCATGTAACTCTGCTCGATGCGGCCTTGCAGTGGAGCATACTTCGATTCGGGGTCGAGCTGTCCGTACAGGCCTAGGATTTCCATGCCTGCGCGCGCTACTGCCTGCTGTAATTCTGTGCCGAAGCTCTTTCCCATCGAGGACTCTTTGTTCGGCACGAGACCGGCACTCTGCATCCATGCTATCTGGTAGGAAATGAGGCGGCTAATTTCGGTCTTGACCGTCAGGTCGGCGAGCTTGCGGCTGATTTTCGGATCGTCTATTAGGCGAATACCATTGCGGGTGGTGTCCTTGCAGAACTGTACAAGCTCTTCAAGGGTGCGCTTGGTGCCGGCGGAGTATTCTACGCCGGAGCGTTCAAAGTCTAGCAGCGTCGCGCCGACATACCAGCCGCGATTGAGTTCACCGACTAGGTTTTGCTTCGGCACGCGCGCATCGTCGAAGACGACCATGTTGAAGCTATGGTTGTTCGCCATATTGATGATGGGGCGGACTTCGATGCCCGGCTGATGCATATCAGCGAGCAGGAAGCTGATACCGCGATGCTTAGGCGCGTCCGGGTCAGTGCGCGTCAGCACCATCACGTGGTCGGCGTGGTGCGCGTTGGATGTCCAAATCTTCGTACCGTTGATGACGAAATCGTCGCCATCTTCGACTGCCCGCGTCTGCAGCGAGGCGAGGTCAGAGCCGGACTCCGGCTCCGAGTAGCCCTGGCACCACTGTACTTCGCCGCGCGCGATGGGCGGCAGATATTGGCGCTTCTGCTCTTCCGTGCCATGAATCATCAGCGTTGGCGCTAGCATCTTCGTGCCAAACTGGTCGCGTCCCGGCGCACGCTGGTACGCCATTTCCTCGGCGAAGATGAGCTGCATCATGTGCGATGCGCCTTGTCCGCCGTACTCTTCGGGCCATGCCATAGTGAGCCAGCCCTTGTCCGCCAGCTTTTTGCGCATTTCTAGCTCGAAGTCCCAGTTGTCGCCTTCTTCGCCGCCGCCCGTCCAATCTTCGGGTAGTTCCTTCTGCAAGAACTCGCGCAATTCGGCGCGAAAGTTCTCTTCATCAGCCGTGAATTTGAACTCCATTAGATTTCCTCCATTGCATTCGGTGGTTCTTGCCTGGCGTTGGGCATAACCTTCGTCCCTATCGTCCCTTCCTTTTTGACGGGAGAGGGTTAGGA
>VXRI01000248.1 GCA_009838595.1 Chloroflexota bacterium
GTGTCGTCGGATGAAGTGGTTGACATATTCGCAGCCGCGGGCTTGAAGAACCCGGACATATCGGTTCTCTCGGATGAGTTTCTTGCAGAGGTGCGCGCCATGCCGCATCGCAACCTCGCTGTTGAGTTGCTGCAAAAGCTGATAAAGGGCGAGCTGACGATCCGCCGTCGCAAGAATGTGGTACAGGCACGCTCATTCGCCGGGATGCTGGAGGAGACTCTGCGCCGCTACGAGAACAGGGCGATTGAAGCGGCGCAGGTCATCGAAGAACTGATACAGATGGCGCGCGAAATCCGCGCTGCGAGTGAACGGGGCGAGAAACTCGGCCTCACCGATGACGAGTTGGCGTTCTACGATGCCTTAGAGACTAACGATAGCGCCGTGCAAGTGTTGGGCGACGAGACTTTGCGAGACATCGCCCGCGAACTGGTGGAAACTGTTCGTCGCAATGTAGGCATCGACTGGACACTACGCGAAGACGCACATGCACGGCTGCGTGTCTTGGTTCGCCGACTGCTGCGGAGATTTGGCTACCCGCCGGACAAGCAGGAAAAGGCGACCGAGACGGTGTTGGAACAAGCCGAACTTGTGTCTGATGAGTGGGTATTATAACCCAACAAGCAGTGATTGAAGTAATCGTGTTGATGCAACTATCTGCAAGATAGATTGGGTAGGTATCACAGGGTTCATCCCCCGCTCCACCACTCCTTCCACGATGGCATCGCTATCATAGCCTTTGTCTGCCAGCAAATGCCCCCTTCTATGCCCTATATCAGCTCCATTGTCTTGCTACTGTCCGCAACCGTACCTACTGTTGCCTTCATCCTCACGGGCATCCCGTGAGTGTTCACCTTCACATAACCGGCGTCTATCATCAGCCATTCAAAGTCTGGCTCGTCTATCAGCGCCTCCAGTATGCGCTCCCACACACCATTGTCCCGCCAGCGAGAGTAGCGGCGATGGGTGTTCTTCCAGTCGCCGTAGTCCGGCGGCAGGTTTCGTCAGGGCGCGCCCATGCTGCTGCTCCGCAGTTCGTCGGATTCCGGCAAAAGGTCTCCCAGAAAGTTGAATGCGTCAGGGTGGTTCTCGTCAACAGTCATCCGCCAGATGTCGCCGTCTGTTTCAATAATAAGCTTGGAGTCGCCGCGAACTATCACGTAGTACGGAGGCTCGGGACAGTTATTCGTTAGGCAGGTGCCGAAAATTACATGCCTTTTTATGTAGGCATCCTCGGGCAGTTTGATAGAGCTTCCATCCTCAAAGCCTACGGTTGATCCTGCGGTTGCGGGCCCTGATGTAGGTTCGCTAACCGAATTGCTCTCTCTGCGCCGCTCCAGAGCTTCTTCTTCTTCCTGCGTGAGAGTCGGCACGGGATATGGCGTCGTCGGAAGAGGCGGCAAGATAGGTGTGGGGGGAGTGTCAGCCGTGACGGTCTCATCGTCTAAGTAGTACGAGTAGAATACGCCTCCAACGAATGAGACGAATGCCACTGCTGCCATGATTACCAGCAAGTAGGCTGGCACAATTCGTCGGATGTTTCTGAGCATTGAATCACCTCTTTCCTGATTTTTAAGTGCGATGACGCTAACATGCGATAAAGAAGTCTATGGCGGGGGATACTTTGCAAAGCAGCGCGACCTCGCTCCATCGAAAGTATTGCTAACTAGCCGGGCTCAAGTCAACAGCAGCGCCATCAGCATGACCGCCATCAATCGCTTGACCATTTCGATACCTCCTATGCTATTACAACTTAGAACCGATGAGGTCAAGCGTAATCGCAGTTTGGAGTTTTGCATATATTACAAATGGACTATTTCATGTACTATTTTTGCGGGCGCGACGTACTATGCGTATAGTCCGAATGAACTATGCCTTATGGTACATTCGGACTATTGCCGACACATTGCGACGCTGCTGCCAGGCGTTTGGAGCGCGGGCGATGGTGTATAATCGGCGGCTAGAAAGAGGCGAAGCCGAAGAAGTGTTGAGGGAGATGGGATTGAATTCAATCAGAATTGTGATAGTTGACGACCATGAGCTGGTGCGAATCGGACTGAGGACTGTCGCCGAAGCCGAGGAAGACTTGGCGGTGGTCGGCGATTACGGCACCGCGGAGTCTGCCCTCGCCAATGTGGAGCGGCTTTCCCCGGATGTGGTCATGATGGGCGTGCGAATGGCAGGGATAGACGGCATAGAAGCCTGCCGTCGTATTCTCAGCCTGCTTCCGAATGCGAAGGTGGTCATTCTGACTTCTCAGGTTGACGAGGATACTATCGTGTCTTCGATAATGGCTGGGGCATCGGGTTACTTGCTCAAGAATACGGATGTCCGAGCGCTGCTTCTTGCGGTGCGAACCGTCGCGAACGGGGAGGCGCTTCTCCATCCCGCGGTAACGCAGAGAGCGCTTAACAGGCTAAAGGCTCTGACTGATCGCAGTGCCGCCGCCGCGCCGGACACGCAGCATGATGCCCCAACCGAGCTGCTGTCGAAACGAGAGGGCGAGGTGTATGCCCTGATTGCGAAAGGCTGCACGAATAGAGAGATAGGCGAGCGGCTGTATATCAGCGAGAACACGGCGCGCAATCATGTGAGCCATGTTCTGCGCAAACTAGGGCTGAACCGTCGCGGTCAGGCTGCGGCGCGTGGCTTGCGGCATGGCGCGGCTGCGGATTGAAGAGGGTTCTACTCGCCACCCAGCACATCAATCGCCAGCGCGAGCATTATCTTTGTGCCGCTTATTAGGCTGTTGATGCCGACGGATTCATCTGTGCCGTGCACATGGTCTAGCATTGGGTCGTCGTCCGGGTGCGAGCCGCTGAAGCCGTAGGTTATCGTGCCCAACGGACGCAGGAAGCGCGAATCGGTGAAGCCCGTGCTGATTGCCGGCACCCATTGGATGTCGTCAACGCCGAGCGCCGCCGCAGTCGCGTGCCGAATGCTCCTACCGAGCCGTGTCTCGAAGGCGGAAGAGTTGGGCACTGCCATGTAATCTATCTCGTATGTCGTATTGGGTATGCCTTCGAGTATCATGTCGAGCTGCTCGCGCAGGTAGTCGTCGCTCTGATGCGGCAGCGTGCGCACATCGCAGGTCAGACGTATGGATTCCGGCACGCTGTTGGACTTGATGCCGCCGTTAATCATCGTGGGCGTCAGCGTCATACGCGACAGCGCGCGCATCATCGAAGCGAAGCGCGGGTTCAACGGCTCCATTTCAGCGATAATGTCATCGATGTTCTCCGCGGACGGCTTATGCTCGATGGCGAAGACCGATAGGTGCTCGAACAGGCTGGTTGATGTGTCGCGCTCGGGTTCGTATTCTTCGATTCGCTTCAAGACGCGGTGCAGTGTGTACAGCGCGTTGCTGCCCTGCCACGGCACGGACGCGTGCGCGCTCGTCCCCTTGATGTCGATCTCGACTTGGAGGCGTCCCTTCTCGCCGGTCCCAAGCAGATATGTCAGGCCGCTCGGCGAATCGATGGGCGTGCCGCCGCCTTCGTTAACCGCGAATGGCGCGCGAATTTTTTCGGGGTAGTTTTCCGCAAGCCAACCGAAGCCGTAGCGACCGCCGTGCTCTTCGTCCGCGCCGGACGCGAGTATCAGGCTGTCTTGCAATTTAATGTCGTTACGCATCAGTAGCCTCATTGCGTACATCTGCGCTGTGAGCAAGCCTTTGCAGTCGGTCGCGCCGCGTCCGAATATCCTGCCGTCCGCGATGGTCGCGCTGAACGGCGGAAATCGCCACTTGTCCTCTTCTTCGACCGGCACGACATCAGTGTGCGACATAAACATCAGCCCCGCGTCCGAATTCGTGCCCTCGATTCGGGCGATGATATTGCCGCGGTTCGGTACGCGTGCAAGGATTTCGGACTTTATACCATCATCGGCAAGCCAGTCGCGCACATACTCGCAGACGGGCGTTTCATCGCCGGTCGGCATAATGCCGGTGTTCACGGAAGGAATGCGTACTAGCGCCTGCTCGAGGGCGATAATTTCCTCTCGCTGTTCGTCAACTTGGGCGAAGAGTTCTTTGAGGGTGGGCATGGGCATTCCTCCGGAATAGTAAATCGATTTATTGGCTGGTCGGCTGGATTAGTATAGCAGTGTGGGTTGGGGTTTCAAGGCACGGCTCAATGTTAGACTATCGCCCGCATCCTAGCATTTACCTATCCCCTACGCTCCTAAAGAGAGGGAAGAGACTTTGGCATCCATGCATTGAGGATTCGAATCGGGACAATTAGGCGTCGAAGATGCAGGTTGCCATTAGGAGGGCGGCGATGGTCTTGGCGTCTTGGATTTCACCTAGCCTTATGAGCTGCGGGATGCGCGACAGCGGCACTTTTTCCACCTGAATGTCTTCGTCGTCGTCCGCCTGAAGGCTGCGCGGCACGAGGTCTTTGGCGAGGTAGGCATACATGAACTCGGTGCAGAAACCGGGAGACGACCAGAAACCGCCGAGTATGCGGAGATTGCGCGATGCGTAGCCAATCTCTTCCGCCATCTCTCGTTGAGCGCAGTCGTCCGGGTCTTCGCCCGTTTCGACGAGTCCGGCGGGCGCTTCAAGCAGGTTTTGTTGCGCCGCGTATCTATACTGGCGCACGAGATGCACATTCCCTTCGTCGTCGATTGGCACGATGACGACCGCGTCCGCGTGGTCAACGACTTCGCGCACGGACTGGTTGCCGTTGCGCATAAGTATGTCGTCAACACGCACTTTGATTATCTTGCCGTCGTAGATTTCTCGGCTGGCAATCTGCTCTTCCGGCTGCATATCTTACACCTTTCGGATGTATGGGACTACTTGATTATAGACTGATACCAAGGACTTTCGGTTGTCACCCTGAACGAAGTGAAGGGTCTAAAATCGCAGTGTTGAGACAAATCTGTCCGTAGTCAACGCGTTTAGATTTCTCGCTTCGCTCGAAATGACATAAATAATCGAAAGGCCCTATAGACCGCTATGGGAATGCTGCGCGGTGTCTATGCGCGGCTATGTCGCAGGCGGTGGGCTGTATGACGGCGTGTCCATGCCGAATGTGCGGCGCGTGAGTGCGGCGTAAAAGGCAGTCGGCGCATGGCGGCGCAGAAAGCGAGTGACATACTCGCTCCTACGAATCGTTACGCGGTCCCCGTCGTGCAGCAGCGTGTCCGTGAAGCCGTCCACGACCAATTGCGCCTCGTGTCCGTCGCTTGCCTGCAATTCCAACGTCGTTGTGTCCGGCAAAATCAATCCGCTGCGCAAGCCCGTGTGCGCCGCGACAGGCTGAATGAGCATCGCTTTCGTTTCCGGATACATAATCGGCCCGCCTGCGGAGAGCGCGTAACCCGTGCTGCCGGTAGCCGTGGATACAATGACCGCATCGGCGCGATAGCTCGTCAGGATTACGCCGTCGATGGTCGTCAGGATGTCCAGCAGCCGCGCGGAGCCGCCTCTGCCGACAACTACATCGTTCAACGCGTGCAGCGTGAGATACGGCTCTTGGTCGTCGCCGCGCCGCACACTGACTTCGAGCATCATGCGCTCTTCGAGGCGAGCGCCTCCGTTCATGTAGCTCGGAATCTCTTCAATGGCTTCCTGCACCTGCAGCTCCGCCATAAAGCCGATTCTGCCCATATTGATGCCGACCAGCGGCACGCCGTACTCGGACGTCGTGCGGACAACGCGCAATATAGTGCCGTCTCCGCCGGCGACTACGATGAAGCGCGTGTCGTGTAGAACAGGGCGCATATTGTCGAGGTCTTCGGCGGCGCTCAGCCAGCAGTCTTCACCTAGCCCTAGCGCGTTCATCACAGACTTCGTCATCTGCAAAGCGGTGGTGTGCTGCGCGTTGTACACGAAGCCGATGAGACGGCGGGAGGTTGTCATATCGAGCCTAACACTTATGCCTAACACTAATAAATGACACAGGCCTATTCCCGGCATTTCGCGCGGCATTCGGCTGCCAGTTCCTATCCTAACCTGTCAGCCGTTCTGTGGGAAAGGCATTAGCGGCGCAGATTGCAGGAGGTTACGAGAGCAAGGCACCGGCTGCGGTGCGGGCGAGATTGAGGAGCGGCGTTGGGTATATGCCGAAGATGAGTGTGCCGATGAACCCAAGCGCGACCGCGAGCTGCATTGGCAATCCGAACGCGACCCGCTCTTCCGATGTTGGCTCCGATAGGAACATCGCCTTAACCACGCGTAGGTAGTAGTACGCCGAGATTACGCTGTTCACCACGCCGATGACCACGAGCCATTCGAGATTCGCCTCGATCGCCGCGCTGAATAGGTAGATTTTTGCCCAGAAGCCGACCGCAGGCGGAATGCCGGTAAGCGAAATCATAGACAGAGTTAGCACGGTCGCAAGTACCGGGGCGCGTCGCGCCATGCCCGCATAATCGTCGATGCGGTCGCTGTTTATGCGGTTGGATATGGCGATTATCACCGAGAACGCTGCCAGATTAGTCGCCGCAAAGCCGCCTAGGTAGAACAGCACGCCGGACGGTCCGATGCTTTCCGCGCCTGGTGTCCGCGCCGTGACAGCCGCAAGTCCCACAAGAATGTAGCCGGCGTGCGCGATGGTACTGTAGCCCATTAGCCTCTTGATGTTGTCCTGCCGGACTGCGACGAGATTGCCGATGGTCATTGACAGCGCGCTGAGCACGGCGAATGTCGCGCTCCAGTCAAGACTGAGCATGTCCGCGGGGAACGCGCCGTAGAAGACGCGCAGTATGACCGCGAAGCCCGCCGCCTTGCTCGCTACCGACAGGAACGCGGTAACCGGCGTGGGCGAGCCTTCATACACATCGGGCGCCCACATCTGGAACGGCACGCTCGCCACCTTGAAGCCGAAGCCCGCTATCATCAGCACGATGCCGAACAGCAGCGCGTTGCTGCCGAATGGCGATCCACCAAGCAGACTCAGGTTGCCTATCTGCTCAGCAATCTGTGGTAAGGACGTCGTGCCGGTGTATCCGTACACAATGACCATGCCATACAGCAGCACCGCCGAGCTGATGGCGCTCAGTACCAGGAACTTCATGCCGGATTCCGTGGAGCGACCGTCCCGCATGAACGCTGCGAGCGCGGCTATGGGCAGGGCGGTTAATTCGAGCGATATGTATATGGTGATAAGCTCGGTCGTGGACGCAAGCAGCATCATGCCGGTGGTGGCGAACAACACCAGCGCGTAGTATTCCGCTTGGAAGCGCGCGAACTTTTGCACATAGTCGGTTGAGGACAGAATGACGATGCCCGCTGCCGCGATGAGCAGGAACTTGAAGAACAGGCTGAACTTGTCCACAACAAGCGTGTTGAACATGCCGTGCATCTGCATCGTGTCGCCGGACGACAGGTCAAACCAGAGTATCAGGCTGAAAATCAGCGGCACGGTGAGTCCCAGCACCGCCAATACGGGCAGTACCGTCTTGTTCCTGACGACCAAGTCCACCAGTACCAGAACCAGCGCCAGTGCGGCGAGGCTTAGCTCCGGCGCTAACAGGTATAGGTCGAAAGCTGACATCCGTTACTCCGATGATTCTCAGGTTAGGCGGTCTAGCGCATGCTTAACGCAAGCGCGCCTGCGCAACTTGCTCCAGCGAATTCGCTATCGGCTCGACGCCGCTGGAGAAGACGTCGGAAATAAACGTTGGGAATACGCCAACCGCGATGATTGCGATGACCAGCAGCGCTATCGGCACATACTGTATGCCCGAAACATCGGTGATGTCCGCGAAACGGTCCTTGATAGGTCCAAACATAACGCGCTGTATCGTCCAAAGTATGTATGCGGCGGCAAGCACTACGCCGAACGCCGCGATTGCCGTAGGTATAGCCCACATCTTGAATGCGCCGAGGAATATCAGTAGCTCTGCTACGAATCCACTCGTTCCCGGCAAGCCCAGGGACGCGAGTCCGGCAACCAGCAGCGCGATAGCTAGGAAAGGCATCCGCTTGGCGAGACCGCCCAAGTCCGGGATGTAGCGCGTGTGCGCCTTATCGTACACCATGCCCACCAGCAGGAACAGCAAGCCCGTTATCGTGCCGTGCGTGAACATCTGCATCGCCGCTCCGGTGAGTCCCAGCGTTGATACGGTGCCGTTCACGCCCACTACGGACGCCAATCCAATCATCACAAATCCCATGTGGCTGACGCTGCTAAACGCGATGAGCCGCTTGAGGTCGGTCTGCCGCATCACAACTATCGCGCCGTATATCACATTGATGACGCCCGCAGCCGCGAATAGCCAAGCCGCATCTTGCGCAACATCGGGGAACATGCTGACGGACACGCGGAACATGCCGTAGCCGCCCATTTTTAGCAGCACGCCGGCGAGAATGACGCTGCCCGCCGTTGGCGCGTCCGTGTGCGCGTCCGGCAGCCATGTGTGCAATGGCCAGAGCGGCAGTTTGACCGCGAATCCTACGAACAGAAGAGAGAACACGACGCCCGCCGGCAGCAATAGGTTCGCGCCGCGAATGGCGTCCGGCAGCACCGTCATATCGAATGTGCCGGTCGAGAAGAACAGCACGAGTATGCCCACCAGCATGAACGCGCTGCCCAAAATGGTGAATATCAGGAACTTCATCGCCGAGTATTCGCGCTTGCTCTTAGGGTCGCTGCCCCAGATAGCGATGAGGAAGAACATCGGGATTAGTTCAAGTTCCCAGAACAGGAAGAAGAGCAGGAAATCGAGCGATGTGAAGACGCCCATGACTCCCGTCTGCAACGCGAGCAGCCAGATGAAGTACTCGCGGACGCGCAGCTTAATATGCCATGATGCGAGAACCGCGACCAGCCCGAGCAAGCCGGTCAGCAGCACAAGTGGCGCACTAAGACCGTCGATGCCCAGCAGGTATTGCACCGCAAAGCCGTCGTCACCGAGTCCCGGAATCCAGTTGGATAAGCGATCGACCAGCTGTATTCCGCCCGCGTTCGTGTCATAGACCGCGAACGCTACGATAGCGAGTATGAAATCTACAATCGCTACCGCCGCTGCGAACAGCCGCGCGTGGGAATATTTTCTGAGCACAAGGGCGATGACTACTGCACCTGCCAATGGCAGGAACACCACCGCGCTTAACAAGCCTGTGAACTCCAAACCTTACCTCGATGCGCTTTCGGTTGCCGTGTTTTGTCGTGCCGTGCCCCGATTAAACCTGTTTCAAGGACTAGCCCAAGAACAGGAAGATTGCGAATATGATGAGTATGCCGACGGAGATTCCCATACCGTACGCCTGCATCTGTCCAGTCTGCACCTGACGGATTGCTGTGCCTGTGTTCGCGCCCAGCCAGCCGCAGAAGTTGACTATCTTGTCAACAATGGACTTGTCCACCCAGTCAAGCGCGTAGCAGATACCGCTGTAGAAGACATGCCGCACCACGACCGTCTCGTACAGTTCGTCCATGAAGTACTTGCGGTAGAGCAGTGTGTGCACCGGCCGCAGTGCGTTGGGCATGTCCTCTGGGGATATGACGCGGCGGATGTACATCAGATACGCCATGCCCATGCCCAGCAGCGCGACCACGCTCGACAGCGCCGCTATGCCAACGCTGAACACCGCCGTCTCCACATGCACGGATGGAATGTAGTCAAGGAAGTGCGACATCCAATGTCCTGGAATTACACCTAAGTCGAAAATAGAGTTGGCTAGGAATCCCGCGACTATCGCCGGCACCGCCAAGATTATCAGAGGCAAGGTCATCGACTTCGGCGATTCTTCTAGGTGAACGGGATGTTCTGCGTGGGCGTCAGGGTCTCTTTCCGCACCGCCCTTGAAGTTGCCGTGGAATGTCATGAACACCGCGCGGAACATGTAGAAGGCAGTCATGAACGCGGCAATAAGCGCGAGCAAGAACACAACCATGCTAATAGTGTCGCCGTTTACGCCGCGATTGAACGCGTGCGTCAGAATCTCGTCTTTGCTCCAGAAGCCCGCGAGCGGAACGATACCCGCAAGGCTAAGGCTGCCGATGATAAAAGTGATGTATGTCCAAGGCATCGCCGTGCGGAGTCCGCCCATATAGCGCATGTCAAATGTGCCGGTCGCGTGGTTCACGCTTCCGGAGCCGAGGAACAGCAGCGCCTTGAAGAAGGCGTGCGTGAACAGGTGGAATATCGCCGCGCCGTATGCGCCCGTGCCAAGCGCGAGCATCATATAACCGAGCTGGCTGACGGTGGAGTAGGCGAGCACGCGCTTGATGTCGTTCATCACCAATCCCATAGACGCCGCGAATATCGCCGTGATGCCGCCAATAATGGCGACTGTGTTCATTGCGACCAGGGATAGCTCGAACACGGGGAAGAATCGCGCGACCAAGAACACGCCTGCCGCCACCATCGTCGCGGCATGAATCAGCGCGCTGACCGGCGTAGGGCCTTCCATCGCATCGGGCAGCCAAGTGTGCAATGGGAACTGCGCGGACTTGCCCATCGCCCCGGCAAATATGCCGAGCGCAACCCACTGCGCCACGCCGATCGTCAGCAAGCCAAGCTCAACGCCCTTGTATATGTCGGTTACCACGAATACATTCAAGCCCTGCGCAGCAAACGCATCGCCATTGAAGAACAGGAACAGGATGCCCAGTAGAAAGCCGAAGTCCGCGAAGCGCGTGATGATGAAGGCTTTCTTCGCCGCCGCTGCCGCCGCCGGGCGGTCGAACCAGAAGCCGATAAGTAGGTAAGAACCAAGTCCTACCAACTCCCAGAAGACGAACATCTGGATTAGGTTGTTCGCGAGTATCAGCCCCAGCATGGCGCTGGTGAACAGCGACATATACGCGAAGTAGCGCGCATAGCCCGAATCGCCGTGCATATAGCCGACCGAGTATATCTGCACCATCAGACTTACGCCGCTGACCACGACAAGCATAATCGCGGTAAGCGGATCCATCAGAATGCCTACGGCGAACTCGAACTCGCCCGCGCTAATCCATGTGTGCACCGGGTAGTGGCTCTCGCCGTGCGCCGAGACCGTGCTGACAAGCGCCCATATCGACAGCGCGAATGTCAACCCGATTGCCATGATGGTTACATACGCCGCAGTCTGCGACTCCGCACCTCTGATGGGGCGGATGACGAGCGAAATTAGCGCGAACGACGCGAGGGGCAGGAACAGGATTAGCCAAGCGGCTACTTCTGGCATTGTTTACAGCTTCCTCAGTATTTCATCCGCTACATGCTCGCGTCCCTTTGGAACAAGGACGCGGAATGTGGAACGCTCGCTCCATGTCAGGATGTCGCCGTCGGGCAGGATCTTCGTCGGCAATCCGTCGCCCTCCAACACATCCTTCCACATCTGCGCGCTCATAAGGTTCGATGCTCTCTTGTAGTCGGTCCACATAGTACAGCCCTTGCTAGTTCTTCAGCTCGGCGGCATCGGAGACGAAAATGCTCGCGCGCTGCCGGAATATGGACAGCACGATAGCAAGCCCCAGCGCGACTTCCGCCGCCGCGACAGTGATGATGAATACCGTGAAGACTTGTCCCGTCAGCAGGAACTGCACCGCCTGGTCCGCGCCCGTCTGCGGGTTCTGCGCGATGCTGACGGGTACGATGTAGCGAGACATGGCGACCGCGCTGATGTTGACCGCGTTGAACATCAGCTCGAGCGACATCAGAACTGCGATGGCGTTCTGCTTTGTTATCGCGCCGTACAGCCCTATGGCGAAGATTATCGCCGCTACTACCAGGAAGTTTTCTAGGCTCAAGTATTTCGACCTTTCAGTTTCTCTTCTAGTCAGACTCTGAATTGCCGGCAGACTAGCGCTCACGGATGAGCGCCAGCGCGCCAATGAGCGCAGCAAGCAGCACCACTGATGCTACCTCGAACGCAAGCACGAAGTCGCGCAGCAACAGTCGCCCTATCCAAGGGATGGTGTTGGAATAGACCTCCGTGATTTTCGCGGTGGTCTCTTCGGCGATCGCGCCACTGGCAATTGCCAATTCAAGCGTGTTCCAATTGGTGCTTACTGCGACATAGATTGCGACTGCCGCGAACAGCGCGGAGAATATCGCCATCGGCAGACGAAACTTGTTCGCCGGGCTGCCTTCTTCCACATCGCGCGTCATCAAGATGGCGAAGATTATCAGCACGGATATGGCGCCGACATACACCAGCACCTGCACTACCGCCAGGAACTCGGCGCGTAGCAGGACGAACATTCCCGCCACGCCGAGGAAGGATACTATCAGAAAGAGGGCTGCCCTGAACAGGTCTTTGAGCAGGACGACCGCCAGCGCCGCGATGATGCTGGAGACTGCGATAACCCAGAAGACTATGTCCGCAAGCAGGCTTGCCTCAGTGCCCTGACCCAACATCAGCGTTCAGTCCACCTTTCTTGCTGCTGCTCGACCGTCGGGCGTTCATGCCGTCCGGCATTCTGCCATTCGATTTCTTCGTGGCTATGCGGATGGTAGTCCTTGCCTTCTATCTGCGGTCGGAACCACAGACTCGGGCGCTTAGGCGACTCGTTGAGCATCTGCTTGTTAATAACCAAGTCGTGCCGGCGGTACTTGCCTTCCTCAAACCCGCTGCCCATGTGCAATGCGTCATACGGACACGCCTCTACGCACAAGCCGCAGAACATGCAGCGTCCGATGTCAATGTCGAACACATCGATGAAGTACTTGTCGCCTTCCGGTATTTGCTGTTCGCTTGGATGCGTTACGATGCGGATGATGCCCAGTGGGCAGTATTTGGCGCAGCTTGCGCATCCGGTGCAGCGCTGCTCGTACCAGCTAAACTCTTCGCCGCGAAAGCGACCGTGCTGCGGCATGCGGTCCGGCACGCTGACCATGCCGACAAGCGCTTTCACCGCCGTGCCGGGCTTCTTGACCGCGAATGCGAGAGCGTTCGTGTTCTGCATCTTTGCCAAACCGATTAGCCCGATTTTCCTATCGGGATATTGATTTAGCGTGAACATCCTGCCCGGCTTCACCAAGTTCTTCATGGTGATGCTCAAGCCTTTTAGCAGTCCCGTTCCATACATGGCTAGTCTGCCTCCGCGTACATATTTGCAAGGGGTGAAGGCTTTGGCGTCGGGCGTTCCAGCTTCTTGCCGCCGAGCACATTGACCATAATCGCGATGGCGGCAATAGTGATAACCCAGTTGACAGCAGCCATTGTCCACATTCCACGCGTGGTTATGTTCCCTTCCCCGTCTTGAAACAGCATCACCTCGATGGCAATGACGAATATGTTCAAGATGGCGAGCGCGAACAAGCCCTTCCACGCAAAGCCCATAATCTGGTCGATGCGCAGCCTAGGCCAAGTAGCGCGAATCCACAGCAAGCCGAACAGAACAAGCACGACCTTTATGACGAACCAGAGCTGCCCCGGTATCGGGTCGAAGCCGCGCGTGCCACCGAAGAATAGAACGACCGCGAGTATGCTGGTTACGATAGGCGCCATGAACTCCGCAAGCTGGAATATCGCGAACTTCATGCCGCTGTATTCGGTGTGGTAGCCGGCGCCAAGCTCGGACTCGGCTTCTATCTGGTCGAAAGGCGTGCGGCTCATCTCCGCAGACGCCGCCGCCATGAAGACGAGGAAGCCCAACGGCTGCACAATCAGGAACGGCACGCTTTGCGCCTGCACCACATCGTACAGCGAGAGCGAGTTGGCGATAAGCACAACGCCGGTGATAGCCAGCGCCATAGGCACTTCGTAGCTGCACAGCATCGCCACCCCGCGCATGGAGCCTAGCATCGCGTACTTGTTGCGGGACGCCCAGCCAGCCGCGAGCACCGCGATCGTGTTCACCGATGTTACGCCGATAAGGAACAGCACACCGATGTTCAGCCTGCCTAAGAAAGTGTTCTCGCCAAACGGTATTATGGCGATGGTTAGCACCGTAGGCGCAAACAGGATGACTGGCGAGATTGCGAAAACTATCTTGTCCGCCGTCGAGGGCGTAGTGTCTTCCTTGACGATGAGCTTTATCACATCGGCGAACGGCTGCAGTAAGCCGAATGGTCCCCAGCGATTTGGACCGAGCCGCGCTTGAAACCTGCCAATCATGCGGCGCTCGAACCATGTGTAGAGCGCGGTTGACATCACCATCGCGTTTATCACGATGAAGGCGAGTACTCCGCATGTCACGGCGTACGCGAGCCAGCCCGGCAGGAACAGCGCGAATATGCCGTAAATGCCGTGGAAGCTCAGTATGCCCGTCTCGGAGAAGTCCATATTCTAGTCGCCTTTACCTATCCACCTCGCCAAGCACGATGTCGATTGAGCCGAAGATGATGATAAGGTCGCTCATCTTCCAACCCAACAGCATTTCGCGCAGCGGAGTGATATTTATAAAGGATGGCGCGCGTACATGGCAACGGTACGGCGAAATGCCCCCGTCGCTGACGAGATAAAAGCCCAACTCGCCTTTCGGCGATTCGACCGCGGCGTATGCGTCCCCCTCCGGCGGTCGTATGAAGAACGGCGTCTCCGCGCGGATTGGACCGCTTGGGGTCGCGTCGATGCACTGCCGTATGATGCGGATGCTCTCCCGCATTTCCTGAATGCGCACGATGTATCGGTCAAATGTATCGCCAAGCGCGCCGATGGGAATGTCGAAGTCCAGCCTGTCGTAAATCTCGTACGGGTCTGCCTTGCGCAAGTCCCATTCGACGCCTGCCGCTCGCAGCATTGGTCCGGAAATCGAGTAATCCACCGCGTCCACATCGTTCAGTAAACCGACTCCGCGTGTTCGCGTCAGAACGATTTCGTTGCCGGAAATAAGGCGTTCGAGTTCGTCTATGTATGTGGGCATATTGCCGATGAACTCTTCGAGCGCAGGCCAAAATTCAGGCGGGGTGTCTTGGAACACACCGCCGGGCCGCATGTAGCTCAGCGTGATGCGCGCGCCGCAGAGCATCTCGAATAGGTCGAGTATGCGCTCGCGTTCGCGGAAGCAATACATCAGTGGCGTGGCAAGCGCGCCGAGATCGTTCAGCAGGAACCCTGTCGCCATCAGGTGGCTTGCGATGCGCTGCAACTCCGCGCTTATGACGCGGATGTACTGCGCGCGCTCAGGCACCTCAATGCCCGCAATCTTTTCCACCGCGCGAACATATGCCAAATTGTTGGACATGCTGGCGATGTAGTCCATGCGGTCGGTCAGCGTAACAATCTGCACATAGGTGCGCCCTTCCGCGAGTTTTTCCGAGCCGCGATGCAAGTAGCCGAGCACAGGTTCCACATCAACGATAACTTCGCCGTCGAAGGTAACACGCAGTCTGAACACGCCGTGCGTGCTCGGATGCTGGGGGCCCAGGTTAATGGTGACCGGCTCGGTCTTAACGGTCATGTGCTTGCTGTCTTTCTTACGGTAATCGTTCTGCTCGTTGGGTATTAGCCGCTTGTCTTAAAAAGGTATGGGGCTATGGATCTTGTCCAAGGAAGTCTTTGCGCAGCGGATGCCCGGGGAAGCCCTCCCACAGCAGGATGCGTTTGAGATTGGGATGCCCATCGAATCGTATGCCGAACAAATCCCAGACTTCACGTTCCTGAAAATCCGCGCCGCGCCAGACGCCACAGACCGACGGCGCACTCAGGTCGTCTCTGCCGTAACAGTGCGCCTTCAGCACGATGCTCTGGTTGCGCGTCAACGATGTCAGGTGATAGACAAGTTCGAAGTATTCCACATAATCAACGGCAGTTATCGAAGACAGGAAGGAAAACTCAAGTCCTTCCGTGTCCCGCAAGAACTCTGCGACATTGGTGATAGAGGCGAGCTCGACCCAGACATCGCCACCGCTCGATCTGACGACAGCACCCGGCAAGTCGGTGTTAATCCGCCTTGCGACATCCGCCCCGGCAAGAGTTCTGGTCATAGGCAGTCTAATCTCACTTCTTGCGGGCGATGGAGTATCGCTTAATCTTCTCGTGCAGCTGCATAATTCCATAGAGCAGCGCGTCCGGACGAGGAGGGCAACCGGGTACATACACATCGACCGGGATGATGTGGTTAACGCCGGGCACGACGCTGTAGCTGCCGTAATATGGACCGCCGCTGGTCGCACACACGCCCATGGAGATGACCCACTTGGGTTCCGCCATCTGCTCATAAACGCGCTGGATTGCGGGCGCCATCTTCCAAGTAACCGTGCCTGCGATGATAATCAGGTCGGCTTGGCGTGGCGAGGGCCTAAACGCTTCCATGCCAAAGCGCGCTAGGTCGAAGCGGGACATCGCGCTCGCCATCATCTCGAAGGCGCAGCATGCTAGTCCGAACGACAGCGGCCAAACGGCGGACTTTCTGCCCCAGTTCACCAGCGCATCCACCGATGTTACGGCGACATTGCGCTCCAAGTCGTCCGGTACTTCGATGACAGGCTCTGTCAGCATAGCAGTATGCGTAGCCTTGATGTGGTTGATGACCTCGCCTTCGTCTATGTCCACTTCCCAGCTCTGCTGTGCGAGCGGTATGACTAGTCCGGCGCTTGACTGCGTGCTGTTCTCGGTCATTCTAACTCCATTCAAGCGAGCCCTTGCGCCAAGCGTATAGCCAGCCGACGATGAGGATGGCTATGAAGACCATCATCTCCAGCAATATGAACACGCCAAATTCGCGGCTCATATAGCCGAAACTCGCCGCCCACGGAAAGAGGAAAATGACCTCTACATCAAATATCACGAACAGCAGTGCAAAGCCGTAAAACCGAAAGTTGAACTGGCTCCACCTGCCTGTGAGCGTCTCAAAGCCGCACTCGTAGATGCTTTCCTTGATGGCGCTGGGCATCTGCGGGCGAATCTTGAACAGCGAGAGCGCCCAAGACGCAAGCAGCATGCCTACGGGGACGGCAACCGCGATCGCGGCGAATATGGCTATGTAACCGTATTGTCGGAAGTAATCGTCAAGCATTTCTTGGCAATGGGGCAATCCCTTTCTCGCGGTGAATATAGCATAGCGCGCGAGATGATTGCAAGCGAAATAGGGCAAAATGGATGGCGCGAACTGTCGCTGCCACACCGCATATTAACACACTGTGAATGCGCCGTTTTCATAAGCCCCTTCCGTACCTTCCTCTAATCGGGGTATGTTAACTTTGGGCGGGCGCGAGGACGATAAGAGCGACCGGCCGGTCACCCCCACGGATAACGCCATACCGAGCAAGAAATCAAAGACATGCCCCTGTCAGCTACATGCCCCTGTCAGCATCAAATGTGGAAGGTCAGGATGGAGGCAGGCAGGGTACGCGTGTCGGTCATTTGCACATATCGATTCAGCTATGCACGCATTGACTAGAATCAGGCGCGGTGCTAATCTGACTCGCACCGGACACACGCATTTGTCACATTGAAATGTGTCAATTATCGCGCAGGAAATCGCCCGTGTTGTGGTGCGCCGAGCGCCCAAGACTATTCCCAGCAAAGTGCCTTATGAACCAAGCCCAAGCCGCGAACATCTCCGAAAGACCACGTCTGGAACTGCCGAGCATGTTCGCGGAATACCGCGCAGGAATAGGCGCCGCGCTGCGTGAGACACTAGACAAAGACCGCCCCGCATTCGACCTGCTGCGCTACTACATGGGTTGGGTTGATCCGCAAGGCAATCCTGCCGCTGGCACAGAAGGCAAGTATGTGCGCCCGACGCTATGTCTGTTCTCATGTGAAGCGGTCGGCGGCTCTCGTGAGAACGCCATGCCCGCCGCGGCCGCGCTCGAACTCATCCATAATTTTTCTCTGATTCACGACGACATTCAGGACCGCGACGAGACGCGCCACCATCGTATGACGCTATGGGCATTATGGGGCATCCCGAAGGCGCTGGTGGCGGGCAATGTGCTGCGAATTGTCGCGGACAGCACGCTTGACGATCTGCAATCCGCAGGCGTGCCGCCAAGCCGAGTCATATCCGTGGTGAACCAGCTCACGAACGCGTACATCGAGATGATCGAAGGGCAATACCTCGACATATACTTCGAAGGGCAGAGCGAGATCAGATTGAAGCAATACCTCGATATGATCGCGCGCAAGACCGGTGCGCTCATTCGCTGCGCCTTCACGATTGGTGCGGTCATAGGCTCGCCGGACGCGAATAAAGATGCTGCGTCGTTTAAGGAAAGCGGCAGAGCGCTTGGTTTCATCTTCCAGGTGCGCGACGACATTCTCGGCATTTGGGGCGATGAGCGCAGCACCGGCAAGCCCGTAGGCGCGGACATACGGCGCAAGAAGAACTCGTTTCCCGCCGTTTACGCAATGTCTGCTGCGAAGGGCGCGGACAAGCGCCGCCTGCTCGACATATACCGCAAAGACGAACCGAATGACGCGGATGTGGAAGACGTGCTGCACATCATGGATGGTTTAGGCGTACGAGAACACGCGCACATCTTAGCAGTCGATGAGGGCGAAGCGGCAATAGAAGCCCTAGCCAGTGTGGAAATGGACGCCCGCGCGCGGCAAGAGTACAAGAATCTGGTAGAGTTCCTGCTGTACCGTGAGCATTAATTCCATGCAGTTATCCATGCGCGCTTTCGCCGGCAATATGCGCTAAACTGCCGGATTGCGGATTTGCAAGACGGACTGTGAGACTGACAGCGACTGATGGCTACCGAACTCGACCTCGCTTACGCCCACTGCCAGCGCATAGCCAAGCAGAACGCGCGCAGCTTCTACTACGCGTCTCTTCCCCTGCCACAAGACAAGCGCCGCGCAATCTACGCCGTGTACGCCTACTGCCGCCTGTGCGACGACATCGCGGACGGGGATCTGCCCATCGATGAGAAGTATCTCGGCTTCGCAGAGGTGCGGCGCAATCTGCAATTGTCCAGCACAGCGGGCGAGGACGCGCCGATGTATCTCGCATTACGGCACGCCGCTGAGACGTTCGGCATCCCATACTCATACTTGGACGAGATTCTGCAGGGCGTCGAGATGGACATGGTTAAAACGCGATTCGCCGACTTCGATGAACTGCGCGAATACTGCTACAAGGTTGCGTCGGTCGTGGGGCTGGTTTGCATCAGGATTTTCGGCTACACCGACTCGAATGCCGAAGAGTACGCCGTTGACATGGGGCTTGCGCTGCAGCTGACGAACATCCTGCGCGATGTGAAGGAAGACAAGGAACGCTGCCGAGTTTACATTCCGCAAGACGAAATGCGCCGTTTCGGATACACCGAAGCCGAACTCGAACGTGGCGCGATAACCGACGGCTTTCGGGCATTGATGGCGCATCAAGCACAGCGCGCGCAGGAATGCTACGACCGCAGCCGCGCGCTGTTCCCGCTGATTGCTGCGGACGCCCGCGCCTGCCCGCAGCTGATGCACGCGACATACAACGGCATTTTGCGGCGCATCGAGCGCGCGGACTACGACGTATTCAGTCAGCGAATCGGCCTGAGTGGCGGGGCAAAGTTGATGCTGCTCGCGCGATTGTGGCTAAGCAGCCTGCCACGACTTAGCAAGGGCGGCTGACGGACTGGCATATCATGTCTCTGCGCGAAAGATATGGCGCAGGCTCTCACTCGCCACTGCTACTCCCAACAAGAACATTCACAATGATTCACAAACATCTATCGAAGACCGGCAGGGGAGGACGCAATGAAATGCATAATCGACACAGACCCGGGCGCTGACGATGTTCTAGCGCTCATAATGGCTCTGAACAGCCCCGACCTCGACATATTGGCGTTGACGACGGTCGAGGGCAACGCCCGCTTGGAGCACACGACCGCGAACGCGCTGCGCTTGCTGGCGTACATGGGACACGGCTACATTCCGGTGTACGCGGGCTCATCGATGCCGCTCGTGGGCGAATTCCATCACGCCTACGAAGTGCACGGCGACGAAGGCTTGACCGTGCGCCTGCCCGATACCGGCAACACCCCGGCTGACGGCAACGCTGTGGACTACATCATCGAGACCGCGATGGCGTCGCCCGGCGAGATAACGCTGTTCGCGCTCGGTCCGTTGACGAATGTCGCGCGTGCGCTGACGCGGGAAACGCGGCTCAAGGATGCGCTGGACCGCGTGTACATCATGGGCGGCACGGGCGACGGCTCCGGCAATGTTACACCCTACGCCGAGTTCAACATCTGGGACGACCCGCACGCCGCGAATGTCGTATTCGGCTCCGGAGCGCCGGTAACGATGCTCGGCTTAAACATATCCCACCAAACATCGATCCCGCGCGACGACGATTCTTGGCAAAAAGGCGACACACAGGGCGAACAGCTAGCGGCGCAAGTGTTAGAAAAGTGGTTCGACCTAGACGAAGCTGAACACCGCCAACGATTCAGCATGCACGACCCAGTAACCATAATGGCAGCACTACGCCCCGACCTAATCACCACCAGAG
>VXRI01000394.1 GCA_009838595.1 Chloroflexota bacterium
GTGCAGGACTGTACCGCACAGGCTTTATGAACGGAGGCTTGCCTGCAAAGACATATCGAACTGTGGTAGTTATAGGGCTTGGCGTTGGGCTTCCACTTGCGACGCTGGGAGTTGTCATCACTGCAATTAGCGACTACTCGCGCGAGGTGGCGTTCATCGGGCAGATTCCGAACACGCTTGGCACGATTCCTGCCTCGCTGGGATACATGGCGCTTATCATCTTGTGGAACAACGGCGCCGACAATTGGCTGAAGCGCAGGCTGTGCGCGGCCGGCAGGATGGCGCTCACGAATTACCTGACGCAGACGGTAATGGGCGTGCTGGCGCTATCGATACTGCTGGGCGATGTGGACAGCGTCACCAGAGCGCCGGTGTTGTTGTTTGCGTTCATGGTATGGGCACTGCAGCTATGGTGGTCGCAGGCTTGGCTGAGCCGCTTCTTGTACGGACCTGCGGAGTGGGTCTGGCGCGTCGCGACATATCGGAAAATCCAGCCGCTGCGCCGTGTGCGAGAATCTTACTGAATGAAGTGACAAGGGCGTTGTTGTAACGCAGAGGGCTGGCAACGCGGCGAATTGTTGCCTTTTACCGCCTTCCTCTAGCCTCCCCCCCAAAGGGAAGGCTAGGAAGGGTCAATACAGCAGGGTAGTGGAGTGCTACAGGCGGCTTGCGTTGTGGTTGGCTTGCGCTACCACTGCACATACATCGGCATTACCACATGCACATAGTCTTCACCTTCGGCGGGCTTGATCACGCCGGGGCTTGACGGCGACGACACTTCCATAGCCACATCGCCGTTGATGACTTCGAGCACGTCGGTAAGGTATTGAGTGTTGAAGGCGATTTTTGCCTCTTCTCCTTCGACAGCCGCGCCTAGCTGCCCCTCGTTGTCGCCCACTTCCTCTGACCGCGATGAGATTGTCAGACGGCCGGGCGCCTCTTCCTCGCCGCCCACCACTTGCAGGCGGATGATGCCATTGCCGTCCCGCGCGAATATCGCCGCGATACGCGTGGCGCGCAGGAAGTCGTCCGAGTCGATAACGACTCGTGTAGTGTGGCTCTGCGGTATGAGCTGGTTGTAGTTGGGGAAGTTGCCCGCAATCAGCGACGACACAATTTCCACGTCTTCCACGCGGAACAGCGCTTGATTGCTGGACGGCGTTACCATGAACTCCACCGAGCGCTGTTGTGTTCCAAGCAGGCGACCTATCTCGTTCAGCACGCGCGCCGGTATCAGAAACTCGATATCCTCGCTGGGCGGCTCTGCCAACTTGCCGCTGTACACGGCGAGCCGGAATCCGTCCGCGGCGGCAAACTTGAAGTCGCTGCCTGTGATTTCCGTCTTCACGCCCGTTAGCACGGGACGCGAGTCTTCTACTGCGGCGGCGAACGACACGCGGCCTATCGCCTCACGCAGCACATTTGGCTCAATCTTCGCAGCCACGCCGTCCGCCACTGCGGGAATCGGCGGGAAGTCGTCTGCCGGATTGCCGCTGATGTTAGACTCGAAACTGACGCACTTGATATTCAGACCAATTGGCTGCTCGGTCGTCTCGATGTCAATGCGCTCCGGCGGCAGCGAGTTCACGAAGTCGCCGAGCAGCCGTGCCGGCACCGTGATTGCGCCTTCTTCTTCGACCTGTGCCCCGATCCAAGTGGTCATCGCCATATTCAGGTCGGTCGCCGAGATTTTGAGCATCGATTGCTCTGTACTGAGAAGGACATTCTGTGTGATGGGAAGCGTGGATCGCGAGGCGACCGCTCTCCCAACGACCGAGAGTCCGCGCGCCAGATTCTCTTGTAGGCAGGATAACTTCATTCCTCATGTCCTCCAGTTTGCTCTGTCTGTGCATTTTTATGTCCATCCGAGCATTTTATCCATAGCAGTCGTGTCTTTCTAGAAAGAAATCGGGCATTTATGACGAAAAACGCGCCATCCATATCGCATAGATGGCGCATTTCGTTGATTGTCATTTGCCGTGCAGGGCTGTGCCGCTAGTCCACCGCCTAGTTGATTGTAATCGTGCCGACCATTCCCTGCGCGCTGTGCGGCGTGCAGATTAGCTCGTAGGTGCCTGCCTCGTCGAATGTGAATGTGAAGTCAACAGTATCGCCGGCATCGACTTCGACATAAATATCCAGGTCATCGACCTCGAAGGTATGGAACTCGGTCTCCGCCGTCATCGTGAAAGTAACGGTCTCGCCGACGCTGAATGTCATATCGGCTGGGCTGTACGCGTACTCGCCACTGCCGCCGATGTCCAGCAATCCTACATCAACGGGCGTTCCGCCACCGCCTGCCTGCCCCGTTCCGTTCTGGCCGCTCGCTACGGCAACCGTAGGCGCGGGCGGAGGTGGAGGTGGCGACATGCGCGGCGCGGTTGTGGGCGGCGGCGGCTCTGGCACGGGCTGCCCGCAGGCAATCACGCCAAGCATCAACACGACGCAAACGCTCGCAAGAACCAACAGATTTCGCTTTTGCAACATAGCCTCCTGCTCCGTAGCTACCCTACATTGTCGCCCGACAACTCGCTCTTCAGCTGCTTTTCGTCTTCGTATCCGTGTATTTCAGTATTTGTAGAAGTGGTTTTTGATTTCAAACTCGGTGTCTTCGCGCGAGAAAATCTCCCAATCCGCATGCCTTATGGCAAGGTAGGAATTGGCGAGCAACGGTCCCATTGCGTCTAGCAGAACCATATCTTGTTCCAACTCTCGCGTGGCGTCCGCCAGCGAAGTGGGGAGTCTGTGGATGTCCCGTCTCGCCAATTCCTCTTCAGTCAAGCGCATAGGGTCAACATCAACTCGCTGCGATGTGCTAGGCTGCAGTTCGCGTTCTATGCCGTCTAGTCCTGCTGCGATCAATCCTCCCAAGGCGATATACGGGTTGGAACTGTTGTCGCTTGGGCGAAACTCCAAGTTAGTCGAAGCCATCTCCACGCCCCAGAAGTTGGACGGTATCCGCAGCGCGGCTTCGCGGTTGTCGCCCCCGTAACAGGTGAACGCCGTGCTCCAAGAGCCGGGCGAGAGCCTGCGGTAGCTATTCATGCTGGGGCAGGTCAGGGCAACAAGTCCCGGCAGATGCGCCATTACGCCGCCGATGAAATGATACGCCAACTCGCTAATGTTATCCGCGTCTTGGGCGTCGTAAAACAGGTTCTTCTTTTCCTCCAAGTCCCAGCCGCTGAAATGGATGTGGCAGCCGTTGCCCGCTTGCTCCGGAAATGGTTTAGGCGCTAATGATGCGTACATACCGTGGCAATACGCCACATTCCGCACCGTCTCCCGATAGATGATGTGATTGTCAGCCGCCCTGAGCGCAGGCGCATGTCGGATGCTCAACTCGTGTTGTCCATGTCCGACTTCAGTGTGATACTGCTCTATTCCGATGCCCTGCGCTTCCAGTGCCTCGATTATCTCGTCGACAACTTCCTGCGCGAATGTCATGCCTACGCTGGAATTGTCGAGGCTTTCGTCGCAGGGAACGAACTTGTCGCCTTCTTTTCTAGCCAAGTACCACTCGGATTCCATAGCGACTTGAAATCGCAACCCCATATGTTCCGCTTGGGTAAGCATCCTCTTCAAGAAATCTCTGGGGCAAGCCTCCCATGGCTTGCGCGACCGGGCAATAAGATCGCACAGCATCAGCGCACGTTTCGGCGCATATGGCAAGATTGTGAATGTGTCGGGGTCTGGCACAAGTCTGAACTCGCCCGCGGGTCCCATACCGTCGACGACTTGCAACTGGTCCATATCGCCCATAGCCTGCATCGCGGTGGTAACACCGATGCCCGAAGCAAGCCTGCTTTCCAATCCGGAAATGTGGGTGGACTTGCCTCGGATGATGCCACCGTTGTCGCACCAGAAGAACGATATGAGATGCGCTCCGGCTTCACGGGCCCTGCGGACGACTTCAGCGCGCTCTATTTCCCTCACGGATTGCCAGAAATCCTTTGAATTAAACCGAGTTAGTGAACGATTTCACTTTATCATTGCGCCCGTTTTCAGTCAATCTTTTTCAGCCTTTGAAGATTGTCCATATGCACCCATTGTGCGCTCAATCGCCGCCTGCTACAATTCAGCCCGGCAGTCAAATCACTCACTTATTCTTGTTGTCATAGAGTACCCATGTCAGTTCTTCAGCATTCAACCGATTCGCCTTGGGAAGCAGTCGGCGGCTATAGTCGGGCGGTGCGCAGCGGAAACCGAATATATGTCGCCGGCACGACCGCTAGTGGCGCAGACGGCGCGTTGGACTTGGACGACGCGGGCGAGCAGGCAAGGGCGATACTGAACATCATAAAGAACGCCATCGAATCGCTGGGAGGCAGCATGTCCGGCGTCGTGCGAACGCGGATATACGTGTCCGACATCGCGCACTGGGAGAAGGTCGCGCGGGTGCACGGTGAAGTGTTCGCGGATATTCGCCCTGCGTGCACCCTCGTAGAGGCGAGGCTTGTGGACGATTCTCTACTGGTGGAAATTGAGGCAGAGGCAGTCGTGGAAGGTGGCGATGCGCTTTAGCCTGCGCTTAAACAACGACCTGACCGTGCCGCAATATGTCGAGCTGGCGCAGCGAGCTGAATCGCTAGGCTTCGACCAGTTCTGGGTCAGCAGCGACCTCTTCCTGCGAAGCGCCGGCGTCATATTGACAGCAGTCGCGCTGAACACTAATCGCATCCAACTCGGCAGCTGCGTACTGAATCCCTACACCATGAACCCTGCTGAAGTCGCCATGCTCGCGGCAACGCTCGACGAAGTGTCGGATGGTAGATTCTTGCTGGGAATAGCGTCCGGTGCGGCGGAGTTTCTCGGCTGGGTTGGCATACGTCACGGCAAGCCGCTGAACGCAATGCGCGAATCTGCCACGGCGATAAGGCAGTTGATGAGCAACTGTATCGCCGAGTGTGACGGGGAATTCCTTCTGTGGGGCAGTGAGGCGTATATGCGCTTCCCCGTGGGACGCAGGGTGCCCATTTACATAGGCGCGATGGGACCGCGAATGTTGCACCTCGCCGGCGAAATTGGCGACGGCGTGTTGCCGTTGCTCTTCCCGCCGGAGCGATACTACTTCGCACGGCAACAAGTCGATAGTGGGCAAGCGATAAGTGTGAGTAACACGGCGGAATTCGATTTCGCCACATGCATCTGGGTATCGGCAGCGCAAGACCGTGCAGCCGCGCGGCGCGTTCTTGCGCAGAAGGTCGCCTATTACGGCAGCGCGATGAATGAAACACTGCTTGCCGATTTAGGATTATCCACAGCGGTCTTCGAGCCAATCAACAAGGCGCTAGTCGATGACCGAGACGAAGGGCGCGCAATAGACCTCGTAACGGACGACATGCTACGCATCGGCGTCGTGGGCGATGCCGCTGGCATCATTGAGCGCCTGGAACCGCTTGTGTTAGACGGCGCGACACACCTTAGTTTCGGTCCGCCACTAGGTCCGGACTTCAGAGAGGCGCTGCAAATTCTGGGGCAGGTAGTCCAATATTTCAAGCAGTCCGATACGCAAGAGCAATAAGCGAGCACAGGCGAACGATGACGGCAATGGGTAACTACACACGAGTTTTGGTCGTGGCGCAGACGCAGAGCCGCGTTGACGAGCTCACCGGCATACTGGAGCGTAGCGGTTGTCTAGTTTCAGCGACCATGAGCGTAACCACTGCGCTGGACATGTCCGGCTACTCCGACTTCGACGCGCTGGTGATGGCGGAAGACATTCACCCATCAGAGCGCGCTTACCTCCGCACTCAAGTCATCCGCAATCAGCCCAATGCTGTTGTCGTATCCAATCGCGCCTCGCGCTCAGTGATGATCCAGCTCACCCAAGCGTTCAAAGAAGCCGGCGTCGCGGAATAGGGCAACGCTATTGCTGTATTTCAATTCTAATTACCGATTGTTTGGAATTGGTGATACAGCCGCCGTTTCATGCCTCGTCGTTTGCGTTGCTTTCAATTGGCTGTTCGACGCCTCCTAAAATGACATTAACCCTTCGTTAATGCTCTGTTTACATGCGCCTCGTATCGTTAAGGTAGCCAGAAATCTGGCTCGACTAGCAAAGAGTAAGGCGTTACTTACTGAGGAGGTATTACTCAAATAACATGCCTGACTTAAGCAATTTCCGACGGATAGGTGGCGCGTGGAGCGTCGCCATGGTAATGAACTTGGCGCTTATTTTCGCGCTGGCATGCGGCGGCGCCGAAGAGACGCCCGCAGCGCCTGCGCAGGCTGCTCCCGCGACGGCGTTTAGTGGCACAATTGAAATCGACGGTTCTAGCACAGTCTTCCCCGTGTCCGAGGCGGTCGCCGAAGAGTTCCACAAGATTCACTCTGATGTCCGCGTCAATGTTGGCGTATCCGGCACGGGCGGCGGCTTCAAGCGCTTCACTGCAGGCGAGATTGACATCTCCGACGCTTCCCGCCTGATCAAGGACAGCGAGGCGGAAGTTGCTGAAAAGAATGGCATCGAATACTATCCGCTGCGCGTTGCGATGGACGGCATGTCCGTGATGGTAAGCCCTGACAACGATTTCGTGGAGTGCTTGACGACCGACCAGCTCAAGATGATATGGGAGCCGGGCAGCGCCGTCTCCCTGTGGAGCGATGTGAACCCGAGCTGGCCATCCAAAGACATCGCGCTATACGGTCCTGACACCGACTCCGGCACATTCGACTACTTCACCGAGGAAATCATGGGCGAGGCGCAGCTGAGCCGCCCGGACTACACCGCGAGCGCCGACGACAATGTGCTGGTGCAGGGCATCGCCGGCGGCAAGTACTCGCTCGGTTACTTCGGATTTTCGTATTACCAAGAGAACATGGACAAGTTGAAACTAGTTGCGGTTGATTCTGGTAACGGTTGCGTACTTCCCACATCGGAGAGCATCGAAAACGGCACCTATGCTCCGCTATCCCGTCCGCTGTTCATCTATGTGAACAAGCAGAGCATGGAGCGCCCTGAGGTCATAGAGTTCGTCGAGTTCTACCTTGAGCACGCCGCTGAACTGGCGCAGGAAGTCGGCTACATTAAGCTCGGCGACGCCGAGTACGCCGCCAATCGTGACATGATCAAGCAGTAACACCTAACATCCAAACCCAGAAAGTTCTTTCCCCGAGTATGATGCATGAGAGTTCCACCCTTCGCGGGCCGACAGGGGTATGTATTGATTTCCGCAACCAATATACGTTCTTCGTAGGGGCGACAGGACGGTCGTCCCTACTGGTATTCTGCGCGACGCTTTGACTTCACCATTTACCTACTGCTTCTGTGTTCTTTATGGGCGTTGATGATGAATCCGGCGGCGCCTGATTATGACTTGCCCTCATCATTCGCCACTAGCCACAGCCAACACCGCCGCGCCTACAAACTAGGCAACGGCGCCCTATCTCCAGTTCGCTGCTGCCACATCCGCAAGCGCGCCGACATGTCAATCACGCGGTCGCGTTGTGCAGGGTCGTCGAACAGGTTCGTCATTTCGTACGGATCGCTGTTCATGTCGAACAGCTCGCCTTGGTCGCCGGCGCAGAGCGCGAGCTTCCACCTGTCCGGCGTTATAATGCAGCGTCTTGGCAACGCGTTCATGCGGTTGATCGCAGCGCTGCCAAGGAATCGGTCGGGTAGATTGTCGCTGTTACCGTTCCACTCCACTACGACTTCGTTAGCGCTAAGGTCGGCTGCACCGCGCAGCACTGGCGCGAGGCTTTTGCCCTGCAAGTGCGACGGCGCCGTCTGCCCTAGCAGGTCGAGAAGTGTGGGAAGGAGATCGATGTGGCTTGCACTGCCTTCGATCATGTTCTGCTCACCGTTCAGCCACGGCACGCGCATCGTCAGAGGCACGCGCGCTGATTCCTCATAGAACGATCGCTTTTCCAGCATGCCGTGGTCACCTGCCATCTCGCCATGCTCGCTCGTGAACACGACCACCGTGTTGTCCGCGACTCCGGTACGCTCCAGCGCGTCGGTAATCTTTTGCACCATGCGATCGACCAGCGTGATGTTTGCAAGATAATGCGCGCGCAGTGTGCGCCAGCCGAGCTCGGTCGTCAGGTCTTGCCCGGACGCAGGATTGTGAGCCATATATGGGTCTTGGGAAGGGTCGCCGCCTTCGTACATATACTGAGTGTAGTAGTTGCCGCGCACGCGGTTGTATAGTGACACGTTCTCCGGGCGCTGTAAGAACGCCGGACCGACGGGTAGTTGCGCCGGATCGTACATATCGTTCAGCGGACCGTTATACGGCGGATGCGGCTCGAATGTGCTCACATACAGCACGAATGGCTTGTCGCTGTTGCGCTCGATGAAGTCCGCCGCGCGGTCGCCGAGGAACGACGCCATTTGAAACTCTTCAGGCAGTTCTGAGCGCGCGGCAGGCGAGAAGATATACTTGCCTGGCATTCGCTCCAAGTCCGGCTCGAAGCCGTTCTCGACTAGGTGATTCCAGTATGTGCTATAGACATTGCGGTACTCGCGGCGCGTGTACTCTGGCAGGTGGCCGTCCTCGGCGCTCACCCATTCGTCGAAGCCGTGCTGCCGTATCACATCGTCACCCAAGTGCCACTTGCCATAGTAACCACAGTAGTATTCGTCCGGCAGCATCTCGGCGATTACCGGCGTCTCGCGCGGCAGTGGCAGCTGATTCACGACCGGACCTGCCGCGTGCGGATACAGCCCTGTCATAATGGAAGCGCGCGCCGGCGTGCAGACCGGCTGCGTAACATAGGCATTCCGGAATACGAAACTCTGCGCAGCGAGCGCGTTCAGATTCGGCACATTCAGCCAGTCGTTGCCGTAGCACGCCATTGTATCCGAGCGCTGCTGGTCGCTGAATATGAACACGAGGTTAGGTCTGTCTGCCATCGTCAACTCCCTTGTCTATCTATAGATAGCGTTTCGTCTGGATAGAAAAGTCTGGGCGAAATATCATATCGTTAATGTCTTCAAATACCGTTCTAATCAGCCCTGACTGAATGTCGTAATCCGCCGGCCATTTAGCGGCTGCAATTCTCTATATCCGCGCAACCGCCGGTCAGCGCGGCGCTTTGCATTGCCCGCGCCGTAAATACTTCCAGCACATCGAATAGCACGAACCTGTGCACGCCTTCCGGATATTTCGGTGTCGTAATCGAGCAGGCATATTCGTAGTAACCGCGACTTTCGGGCTGATTTTCGTGCCGTGCCGCCAGCGATGCCTATGGCACGGTATCGCCTTCGCCTCGTCCGGGTGCATTGCCGATTACCGCCTGCTCGTCTGGCGAATGGAAGCGTGCTTCGATGAGCCGATACTCGTCTCCGCTGATGCGAATGGCCGAGCCATTGTCGTACCTTACCTTCACAAATTCGCCCGTATTGGCAATCCGGTCGGCGGCGTTCGCGTAATCGGAAGTAAGCGCGGAATTGCCGGCGCCTTTGCCGGCGAATGTGTATTCCACGATGTCCACCGGCGATTGCTGTGCCAATGTCCTGCGATCCATATTTTATGCAATTGCGTGAATAGCCTAGCGCACATTCCGTAGTCTGGGGTCTAGCACGTCGCGCAGCGAATCACCGAACAGGTTGATTGCTAGTACGACAAGGGTAATAGCCATGCCTGGCGCGATGGCGATGTGCGGCGCGAAATGGAAACTTTGCTGCGCGCGCGTGAGCATATTGCCCCAAGACGGGATAGGCGGTTGTATGCCAATGCCGAGGAAGCTCAGCGCCGCCTCAGCCGTTATCGCCGCGCCAACACTGACCGCCACCAGAACCATGGACACAGGCAGGGAATTCGGCACGAGATGGCGGAATATGATGCGCGCATCCGAGCTTCCGATGGCTCGCGCCGCCTCCACATATTGCATGTTGCTCAATGTAAGCGCACGCGAACGCACTACGCGCACCGAGCTCGCGCTGTAGCTGACCGCGAGTGCCATGATGACCACCGGCACGGTAAATCCGAACGCAACGGTTATCGTCATGGCGACGACGATGCCCGGTAAAATGAGCACCGTATCGACCAGCCGCTGCACAAGCAAGTCGAACAACTTGCCAAAGTACGCACTCGCGATGCCCAGCACCGTGCCGAATGCGACTCCGATGAGCGGCGCCATGATTCCCACGAACATGGACACTCGTCCACCGTACAGCAGCCGGCTCACCAAATCGCGGCCTAGTTCGTCCGTCCCAAGCCACAGTGTGCCCTCTTCGATTGTCGCTTCGGACATTGGCGGTAGCAGTTGACGAGCTACCGTGCGGTCGGACCTGAAGGGGGATACGAAGTCCGCCAGCAGCACCAGCAAAATTATCGTGATGAGGACAATGCCGCCAGTCGCGCCTGTCGGGTGGCTGCGACCGAAGTCCAGCAGCCCGCTGCGAATCCGCGCGGTCTTGGTTATCGAGACTGTGTCTTGCATCGCCGCGTCCGGCGTGGCTTGCTGCAATTGAGATGTGCCTTTCAGGTGTTACTGCCGGTTGCCGGCTATTCGTAGCGGATGCGCGGGTCTATCCACGCGTAGAGCAGGTCGATGATCAGAATCCACAGCATCATGAAAAGCGCGAGTATCAGCACGATGCCTTGCACCATTACGAAGTCGCGCGCGCTGGTCGCATCGACTATTTGCTGTCCTAGTCCGGGCAGCGTGAATATGCGCTCGATTATGACCGCACCGTCCATCAGTGCCGCCACGAGCAAGCCCGCCATCGTCAGCACCGGGATAATTGCGTTGGCGAGCGCGTGCCGCAGCGTTACGACCCACGGACCTAGCCCTTTTGCGCGCGCCGTGCGAATGTAATCGTCGCCTATGACTTCCAGCATCGTGGAGCGCGTCATCCTGCTGATGGTGGACGCCGAGCGGAAGCCTATCACCGCGGCAGGCAAAATCAGCCGCTTCAGTGCGGTGAACGGCTCTTCGAAGACGCTAACATGCTGCACAGGCGGTATCCAGTTGAAGAACTTGACTAGGAAAAGCAGCATCAATATCGCCACCCAGAAGTTGGGCATCGCGATCCCTGCAGCCGTGACAACGCGAATGGTCTGATCAACCCAGCTGCCACGCCAGATTGCCGATATTATGCCCAGCGGCAGCGACCACGCCAGCGCGACTACGACGGATAGGAAGGCAAGCGTCGCCGTAACCTCTATTTTACTGGACAGTGCGTCCCAAACGGGGCGGTCTGCGTAGCGAGAATAACCCAAGTCGCCGCGTAGGATGTCGCTGAGCCAGCGCCAGTATTGCACATAAAGCGGGTCGTTCAAGCCCCACGCCTCGCGCAGCGCCTCGATGTCCTCAATGGACGCCACGGACTCCTCGCCCGATGTGATGAACAGCGCCTGATCCCCCGGCAGCACGCGCAGCATGAAGAACAGTATCGTGCCGAGTAGGAATAGTGTCGGGATTATCAGGACAAGCCGTCGTAGCGTGTATTTCCACACGGGTGAACCTACCTCAGGCAAAGGATGCGGCTCGGCATATCAATGCCGGATTTTGGCACAACCCGGCAATATCACGCCGTACCGCACCGCGCGCTAAAAGATAAGCGGCAGCAGGGACGGACAAAAATGCCTTCCACCTGCTGCCGGAATATAAGATCAATTACCTCTGCGGCGCGCCTTCGCTTAGCCACACATCGTATATCCGCGTTTGGATGAACTTCATAGCCGGGATGGGGTCCCAGTTGTTCACATAAGACCAAGAAAGCTTGTATTCGTTGAAGCGCAGAGTGGGGACTTTGGGAATCCACTGCTCGCGCATAATCGTGTCGAGTTCTTTGAACTGCGCATTACGCTCTGGTCCGGGGAATGTCCGCTTGATTTCGGAGACTTTGTCTAGGTATTCTTGGGGCGGCGCGGCGTTGTGGTAGAAAGCCCCCGCGCCGGGCAGGTAAAACAGGTCGATGAAGTTCACCGGGTTCGCCATCGCGACCGCGTGGCTGTCGAACATCACCTCGTAGTTGCCTTCCTGGCCACGCGCACGCAACGGTGCGGTCTCGTAAGTCTCGATGTTCATCTTGATGCCGATGTCCTCGAGCTGCTGCACGATAATCTGCGCACTGTCGTTGTTCGCGCCGGAGATGCCCGCGTTCGCCGTGAACTCAGTTATGCCCAGCTCTTCGAACAGGCGCTTTGCCTCTGCCTGCGATTCCTCGCGAGTCGCCGGATCATAGCCGTAGTATGTCGAAACATCGCTCAGGTTGGGGTCGGCAGTGCCGAGGAAGCTCACCTGCACGAAGTTGGCGGGCAGCTCCGCTATCGGGGTGGAAAGCGTCGCCTGTATTGGCGCGCGATGCACGGCGAGGTAAAGCGCCCGACGCGCGCGGATGTCGTCGAACGGCGCCTTTTCGCCATTCATAGATATGTACATAACGCCGGGGCTGAACGCCGCTTCCAGGTCTATCTGGTCGCCCAGCGATTCCTTGACGCCCCACGCGCTCGCCAGATTCATCGGCGCGGATAAGTCGATGCGGCTGGTGGCGAGAGCCGCCGCCTGCGTGTCCCAGTCGGTGAACTGAATGGTCGTAACCAAGTCTAGGTACGGATACGGCGAGCCGTCCGGCGCATTGCGGAAGTAGTTCGGGTTCGGCTCAGACAGCACGAAGCTGTCGCGCTCGGTATCCTTGACTTGGAACGCGCCCGTGCCAATCAGGCGGTCGGGCGAGTTGATGCCGCCTTCCATCTCGACAATGTGCTTGGGCAGCATGATGTGCCAAGCGTCCGCAAGGTCCAGCAGAAAGTCCGCGCTAGGCTGCTTCAGCGACACTTTGAATGTGGTGTCGTCTATCTTCTCCGTGCCGGCGATGTTCTTGAATCCCCCCACGCGAGGCTGTGGTATGCCTTCAGGCGGGTTCGCCCAGCGGTCAAGCGTGAACTCGATGTCTTCCACTGTCAGCGGATTGCCGTCGTGCCACTGCACGCCTTCGACCAGGTTGACCGTTATCTCGTCAACAGTAGGCGCAAATTCCCAGGTATCGCCAAGGTCGGGCAGCACGTCGATGCCGTTGCGTGGGTTGAACTGCAGGATGCCGCTGTAGTGCCGGTTGAAGTGCTCGGTGAAGTGCCACACGCCCGCCTGCGTCATGTCCCACTTAGGCGGGAACACGCGCGGACCGACGCCCCAGATGAAGTGTCCGCCGCGGCGCACATCGCCGGATCCCATCATTGCCACCGGAGCGGCAGACTGCCTGCCCGCGGGCCTAGTCGGCTGCGCTATGGGCTGCGCCGGCGCTGGTATGACTTGCGATTGGAAGCCCGGAAGTGCGGGAGCGGCCGGTGCGGGAGCGGCCGGCGCTTGCGGCTGCTGAACGGGTTGTGCCGGAGCCGGCACTACCGGAGCGGCCGGCGCCGCTGCGGGTGCCGCCTGTGCAGGTGCCGCTACGGGCTCTGCAACTTCCGATGGCGCTGAACCGCACGCGAACGCAGCAAGCGCGAATAACGCTACCGCCATAAGTGCAACTGTCCTCATGATTCTCATCTCCGTCTCATAATACTGCGATTTGGCAGAACTTTAAGGCAAAGTCTCGCATTTAGTCAAGTGATGCAGAGGGTATCTCGTGTATCCGCTAAGTTCCTTGAAAACCCTTGCTCACTAATGCGGTGAGCAGATTAAGCATTCCTTGCGCGCCGTAATGCCACTGTGTACGCTGTTGCACGGCATTACATGATTGGAGGTTGATGTCGATTATTTCGATTATTGCGGAAGAGAACGAACTTATCAGACGCGGATTGAAGAACGCGCTGGCAGAAACCGATGCCGCAAAAGTCATAGACGACTGCGCAAGCGTCGAGGAGATGCCGGCATTGTTGCATAAATAGTCATCTATCCTCCGAACCTTTGGCCTGCCCCACTATGCCAACCCCGACAGCCCCATATTGGACATTCGCACGGTGCCTGATGACTACTGTGGACTGATTGCTGTGCAAGTTCAATGATGAGCATGGCGAGAACCTCATTGAACCGGGTTTTATTACACCTCCAATTCTATGGGTATCTCGCCTTTTTCAAATCCACCATCCTCTTTCAACACATACCGCAACAATGCCCACCCGACAATAGGTGTTGACACTTTCGTTCTATCTGATGTACACTGCGAACATGCGTACTTTGGGCGCATGTTCGCAGTGTTTCAGTTCCAGACAAGGAGGATGCAATGACTACAAACATATCCGCAAAGCCGAAGAAGAATCTGTCCGAGCGCCAAAGCAACATCCTGGCGTTCATCAAGAAGTTCATGGGCGAGAACCAGTTCCCCCCCACCGTACGCGATATCCAGTCCGGCTGCCAGATAAGCTCGACGTCAGTTGTGGACTACAACTTGCATATCTTGCAGCGACACGGCTACCTGCGCCGGCTGCCTGAAGTCTCGCGCGGCATCGAACTGCTGGGCGAACACGCGATATCCCGTTCCAATGTGGTCGCGATTCCCATCTACGGCAGCATCGCCGCCGGTGAACCGCTGCATATCCCGTCCGTAGCATCGAGACACACGGACGAGTTTGAATCCTACGATGTGCCACTGTCCATGCTAACCGGCACAGAAGATGCCTACGGTCTGCGCGTCAAGGGCGATTCAATGATAGACGCCTTCATCGCGGATGGCGATCTGGTCATCATGCAACCGGCTGAGACTGCCAGCACCGGTGAAATGGTCGCCGCCGAACTGCGCGACCGCGACGAAGTTACGCTCAAGCGCTTCTTCCTCGAAGGCAACATCGTCCGCCTGCAGCCGGAAAACGCCTTCATGGATCCTATCCGCGTCCCAGCCGAGAATGTGAAGGTTCGTGGTCGCGTGATCGGAGTCATTCGCTCATTCTAGTTTAATAGGACGGGCAGGACGTTAAGGATTAACCTATCCTAATTGTCCTGTCCATCCTGCTATAATGTAGGCATGACTACCGAGACGCGAGAGCGCATCACAGTACCGATAACCGGCATGACTTGCGCGGCGTGCGTGGTTCATGTGTCGCACGCCCTTGAAGGAGTGCCTGCCGTCGCCGATGTCAGCGTTAGTCTGGCGTCCGAGAAGGCGACCATCGCGCTGGAAAACGGCGCAATCAAGGTGGACGCGCTGCTGGACGCGGTGGAAGACGCAGGCTACGGCATCGCCACCGATAATATCAACTTATCCGTGGGCGGTATCACTTCCGCCGCATGCGTCAGCCACATCGAACACGCGCTGAACGGCATTGGCGGCGTGCTAGATGTGGGCGTTAACCTCGCGACCGAGTGCGCGTCCGTCGAATACATACCCGGCCTTGCGACGGTGTCGGACATGCGCCACGCCGTCGAGGACGCCGGATATTCGCTGCTAGGCGTAATAGGGGAGCACGACGATGCCGCCACGCCGCGTGATGTGCTGATACTTCAGCGTAAGCTGGCTGTCAGCATCGTCATCGCTGCCGCGATTATGGCGCTGATGTTCATCCCCGCCGCGCACGGTCTGTTACCATTCAACATGGACTACCTGCTGCTTGCGCTCGCGACGCCGGTGCAATTCTGGTGCGGCAGGCAGTTCTACCATGGCGCTTTGGGTGCTCTGAAACACCGCACCAGCAATATGAATACGCTGATTGCGGTAGGCACTTCAGTTGCTTACTTCTACAGTGTGGCGGTAACCTTGCTCGGCGGCACATTTTTCTTCGCCGATGCTTCCACTGCCACCTTCTTCGACACATCCACGGCAATCATCGCGCTGGTGCTGCTAGGAAAGTACCTTGAAGCGCGCGCAAAGGAACGCGCATCCATCGCCATTCGCGGGCTGATGGGCTTGCAGCCTAGCACCGCCAATGTAATCCGAGACGACGTCGAAACACGGATTGCTATAGATGACCTGCGCGTCGGCGATGTCGTTCTGGTGCGGCCCGGCGAACGCATCCCCGTTGACGGTACGCTGCTCGAAGGCAATTCGTCTGTGGACGAATCTATGCTCACAGGCGAGAGTCTGCCCATCGACAAGTCGATTGGTGATGCAGTATTCGGCGGCACGGTCAACGCCATGGGCAGTTTCACTTACCGCGTAATCAAGGTCGGCCGCGACACGATGCTCGCGCGAATTGTGCGTCTCGTCGAAGAGGCGCAGGCGTCCAAAGCGCCGGTGCAGCGTCTTGCCGATACGGTCGCCGCGTATTTTGTGCCTGCCGTTATAATCGTGGCGGTGCTGACATTTGCATTCTGGCTGCTGTTAGGTCCGCCGCCCAGCTACATTCACGCCACGCTGACAGCGGTCGCGGTGCTGATAATCGCGTGTCCGTGCGCGCTCGGCTTGGCGACACCGGCTGCGATAATGGTAGGCACGGGTAAAGGCGCCGAATTCGGCATACTCATTCGCAGCGCGGAATCGCTCGAACGCGCGCACAAGGTCAGCGCCGTTGCGCTCGACAAGACAGGCACACTGACACACGGCACCCCGTCCGTCGTCGAAATTGTCAGCGCTGAACTTCCCGACGACGAACTGCTGTCGCTCGCCGCATCGGTGGAGCGCGGGTCAGAGCATCCGCTTGGCAAGGCGATTGTCGAAGCTGCGAATGAACGCGGCTTGCGCGCAAGCGCCGTCGAAGATTTCCGTGCGTTGCCCGGATTCGGCGTATCTGCCACACTGAACGGCGACGCTGTGCTGCTCGGCAACCTCGCGGTGAGCCTTAACGAAGGTGTGACTTTGAAGGCATACAAGTCGTTCTGGGAGGCGATGGCGGAACGCGGCAACACGCCCGTATTCCTCGCGCGCAACGGCGAAGTTCTGGGCCTGATTGCTATCGCAGACACGATACGCCCTGAAGCGAAATCTGCGGTCTCCCAGCTCAGGCGCGACGGCATCGATGTGGTGATGCTAACCGGCGACAATCCGCACACGGCGAAAGAAGTCGCGCGGCAAATCGGCATCGATCACGTAGTCGCGGAAGTGCTGCCGGGGGACAAGGCGGCGGAAGTCAAGGCGCTGCAAGATTCCGGACAGGTCGTAGCGATGGTCGGAGACGGCATCAATGACGCTCCGGCGCTGGCACAAGCCGACGTAAGCTTCGCCATCGGAGCCGGCTCAGATGTCGCCGCCGAAACCGCGGACATCACAATTGTCGGCACGGACTTGCACGCCATATCTAGGGCGATTAGTCTCAGCAAGGCTACGATGCGCTCCATCCGACAGAACCTATTCTGGGCGTTTGCCTACAATGTTGCGCTTATCCCCGTCGCGGCTGGCGTGCTGTACCCGCTCTTCGCCGGCAGCGGTGTCCCCGACACACTAGTGCCAGTGCTAGGTGAGCACGGCTTCCTCAACCCGATACTAGCGGCGGCTGCGATGGCGATAAGCTCGGTTACGGTGCTTGGCAACTCGCTGCGTCTGCGGCGGTTCAAGTAAATCCAATTCGCTCTTTGCAGGCTGCCGAAACTTAAACACTAGGAGAAAGCCATGCTGCTGAAACTATTCAAAGGTAGCCCTGATTTGGCGACCGATCCGGTCTGCCAAATGGAAGTCGATATGAGGAAGCCAAACGGTGGCACAT
>VXRI01000245.1:0-4605 GCA_009838595.1 Chloroflexota bacterium
CCGCTGCACCACCGAGAACGCCATCGCGTTGTATATCAGGAACGCGCCGACAATCAGTCCCAGTAGGCTGACGACAAACAGGTTGTCGTCGAATGATTGAGTCAGTTCGTCAATGGTCTCGGAGCGCGTCTCGGAGCTGATGATGGTTGCCTCGTCCGGCAGTATCGCGCGGATGCGTTGCAGTGCGAAATCTCCCTGCTCTCCGGGTGGCAGCATAAGGTCTATGTGGCTGAGCCGTCCTTCGAATCGCAGCAATTCTTGCGCCGTGGCGATGTCCACAATCAGCAAGTTCCTGAGCGTCTCTTCGCTGATACTGTCGTGTGGGTCAAGCAGTCCTACGATTTTCACATCGCGCACTGCATCGGCAATGCGTAGTTTCAGCGTATCGTCTGCTTGCACGCCAAGTGCGCCAGCGGTCTGCACCGAGACTAGCACAGCGTCCGGCGTGGCAAGCAGGAAGGCGGCATTTTGCGCCGGCGAATCCGCCCTCGCCGTGAATGCGCCACTTCCCGTGTACGGTCGAAACTGCGTATCCGCGAACGGGTCAATGCCCAGCAATCTGAGCTCTCCGCCGCGCCGGTCAGCATCGATCGGATGCGCGTAGCCTTCGACTACGGGCGCGGATGCGCGGATCCCGAGTTCCACACGCAGCGCGTGGTATGTGCGCTCTGGCAAGCCGCCGGGACCGCCTACGATGCGGTGTGTAGCGGTGCCTGTGACGGCATCGCTGGACAGGCTGAATGCGTGCTTCGCGCTCTGATTGCCCAAGTCAATGGCGACCACGATGGCGACGCCAAGTGTAATGCCTAGCAAAGACAATGAGGTCTGCCACGGGCGGACCAGCAAGTATCGTACGCCGGATAGCCATAGCATGCTGCTCATTCAGCGCGCTCCAACATCCAGCGTGCCAATCCAATAACGGTGGCATGAACAATCGAGATAGTTGTCAATTTACCTTCGTTCGACAAGTTCGCCATTTTCCATCGTAAGCACGCGCTTCGCCGCGCCCACGACCATATCGCTGTGCGACACGACAATCAGCGTCTTGTCGCTGTCCGCAATCAAACTTTGCAGCAACGATAAGACTACCAGACCTGTGTTGGAATCGAGGTTGCCGGTCGGCTCGTCCGCGAGTATTAGTAGCGGGTCGTGGACGAGTGCGCGGGCGATTGCAACGCGCTGCTGCTCGCCGCCGGAAAGCCTGTCCGTATGGCTGTCCATCTTGTCTGCCATGCCGACTTGTTCTAATAACTTCCTGATGCGTCGCTCGGATTCTGCGCTTGCATAGCCGTTGAGTTGCAGCGGAAGCAGCAGATTTTCTCGGACATTGAGCGTGGGTATTAGGTTGAAGAACTGGAAGACGAAGCCGATATTCTTGCGCCTGAACAGCGTCCGTTCTGTTTCGGACAGCCTGTTTATGTGTGTGGAATCGATGAGCACCTCGCCATCCGTAGGCGTATCAATGCCGCCGATTAGGTTTAGCAGCGTGGTTTTGCCCGAGCCGCTAGGTCCCGCCAGCGCAACGAACTCACCCTGATATATTTTAGCGTCCGCGCGCCGTATTACCGAGCGTGTCTCACGCCCTTCAAGAAAGTGCTTTGTCAATCCTCGTAATTCGACAAGAGAACTTCGCGGCTGCGTTTGCTGTGGTGCGATTTTGGTGGTTCGCTGGTTGGATAGTTCTTTGATAATTGTGAATCCCGTTGGCTGATGTATGGCAGATTTCGCTGTGAGACTTGAATGCGAATCAGTATTGCATTCTCTATATCCTTTATAGCATACAGGGCGAATTGTGGTTCAATTGCCCCCATCCTAGCCTTCTCCCGAAGAGGCTGGCAGGGTTATGTTGGTTGGTATGGCGAGTAAATGGCGTGTGATATATCATAACGGTGACGACGCCGACTGGCGCAAAGGGGGAAGACATGGCAGATTATGGTGACTATGCTGCGTATTTCAATGGCGAGTGGATACCGTACAAGGATGTGCGTATCTCGCCGGACGACCGTGGGTTTATGCTGGCGGATGTGGTGTTCGACATTGGGCGCACCTTCAACGGGGTGCCGTTCGTGCTCGATAGGCATATCGACCGGCTGTACCGCTCACTGAAATACCTTCGTATCGACTGCGGGCTGACGCCGGTGGAGATGACCGCGCTGTGTGAAGAAGGGGTGCGCCGCAACGAAGAACACTTGACCCGCGTCGGCGATTTCAGCATCCACCCGTTCATTACGCGCGGCAGACAGGCAGGGCGCATCCGAGACGCGGGGCCGGCTACTGTGTGCATAGGTATTCGTCCCGTCGCATTTGCCACATTCGCGCACTATTACAGTGAAGGCGCACACGGCGTCATCGCGCGCACGCGGAGCTACAGCAGCCAGTTCGTAGATCCGAAGGTCAAGCACCACAGCAGGCTGAACTTCGTGCAGGCTGAGCTGGAGGTCGCGGATGTCGATCCCGATGCGTCGCCAATACTGCTAGACGATGCGGGCAATCTGACCGAAGGCATCGGCTACAATATATTTCTTGTGAAGAACGGCGTGCTGAAAACGCCGACCGACCGCAGCATCTTGCAGGGTATCTCGCGCGGCGTGCTGATTGAACTCGCCGAAGGTCTGCACATCCCTTTCAGCGAAGAAGACTTGCAACCATACGACCTGTACACCGCAGACGAAGTGTTCTTCTCGCGCACCAGCCCGCGCATCGTGCCTGTAAGCCGGGTGGACAACCGCGCCGTCGGCGACGAATGCCCTGGTCCGATCACACGGCAGCTGATCAGCGCACACAGCGAAATGGTAGGCGTGGACATCGTTGACCAAGCAGTGCACTTCGCGAATTTGACGGAATAGTTGAGTATCAAGGTTGACTTGGACAACACCATTGCCATCAAAAGGACAATCATAAATAATCACTCTGTAAGTCAATAACAGCCTCGCAGGGTAGCGGTTACTCCGCCATGATTGTAAAATAGTACCGTTGACGCGCCAGCGATTTCCGAAAATTGCGTCACTATACAGGAGGATCTGTGAAGACGATGATAACCAGATATTCCCGGGCGGTCGCATTCGTCGCTGCCGCCGCAGTAACGCTAATGCTGATTGCCGCCTGCTCCAGCGAGCCGGAGCTTGGCGCGCCTCGCACTCCCACCGCAGCGCCGGCGCCGGCACAACCCGCAGCAGCGCCAACCTCGGCCCCAGCTCCTCCCGCCAAGCCTGATCTGATGCAATGGGATTCGCCTCCGGCGATGACCATCGACACAAGCAAGGACTATCGCGCGGTCATCGAGCTGGAAAAGGGCGGTGAAATCGTAATCGACCTATTCGAGGACGGTGCCCCTACGACTGTCAATAACTTCGTCTTTCTCGCGCGCGAAGGCTTCTACGACGGCGTAACATTCCATCGCGTGCTCGAAGGCTTTATGGCGCAGACCGGCGACCCGACAGGCACGGGCGGAGGCGGTCCCGGATATCGCTTCGACAACGAAATTAGCCCTGACTTGCGGCACGAGGGTCCTGGCATCCTGTCGATGGCGAACGCGGGCATGCGCAACGGGCAGGGCACGAACGGCAGCCAGTTCTTCATCACATTCCGCGAGACGCACTTCCTAGACGGGTATAATCTCGACGGCACTGAAAAGGACTGCGCCGCAGAGTCTTGTCACTCGGTCTTCGGCAAGGTCGTCGAAGGCATGGATGTGGTGAACAATATTAGCTTGCGTGATCCGGGCAGTGCGACCACGCCCGGCGACGCGATAAAGACCATCAGGATTGAAGAGAATTAAACTCTGACAAGAGTACGCATTTACAGGAAATTGAACCGCTTGAAAAGTTCAAGCGATTGGAGGAATTGTGGCAAGCCAATACAGTGAACCGCCCACATTGGGCATCGACCAAAGCAAGAAGTACACCGCCACCATAGAGATGGAGAAGGGCGGCGAAATCAAGATAGATCTATTCGCGGCAGAAGCGCCCATCACGGTGAACAACTTCATCTTTCTCGCGCGGGAAGGTTACTACGACGGCGTTACTTTTCACCGGGTAATTCCCGGATTTATGGCGCAGGGCGGCGATCCGACGGGCTCGGGTAGTGGTGGTCCCGGCTATCAGTTTGACGATGAATTCCACCCGAGCTTGCGACACGATTCGCCAGGCATCCTGTCCATGGCGAACGCTGGTAGCCGCGGTGGCCGCGGCACGAACGGCAGCCAATTTTTCATCACATTCGTCCCCACGCCGCATCTCGACGACCACCATTCAGTATTCGGCAAGGTCGTGTCCGGCATGGATGTGGTCAACGGCATCGCCGTACGCGACCCCATGCGCTCACGAACGCCCGGCGACGCGATGCGGACAATTCGCATTACGGAGTCTGATTAGGGTTGACGACCGTCTAGGTTGCGTGAGATAGAGGTGGGTGTCGTCGTTGGCATACGATCGCCCGTATCTTAAGAGAATGATCTCCTAGGCATAAGTGGTTTAATCAAAACTTAAGAAGAGGGCGCCGGCAAAACCACCCCGCCCCCGCTGGTTGATAGACGGTGTTTTGAAATATCGGCGAGATTGGGCCCGAAGTGAGTACGCCTATACGTCCAAGCACCGCTATTGGGAT
>VXRI01000245.1:4615-6977 GCA_009838595.1 Chloroflexota bacterium
AAACACCCCGCGCCCCCTCTTCTTGTTCCTACTGTTGTGTCAACTAGCCGCTCTAGGCAGCCCGTCTGCGTAGCCCTAATCGTCACCTACCGCTGATTCGATAGTAGGTTCGGGCGGCGCTTCGGCTGGCTGTGGCTCTGGCTTTGCTAGGTGCAGGCTGTATAGCTTCCCTTGCGTACCGATCCATGACTGCCTGCTTGCGCTCTGTTGCGCGCCCGCAATCAACGGTCTGTTATTGACGCGTATGCTCGGCTCGGTCTGCGAACTGCGAATGTCCACTTCTTCTTTGCTGAAGTAGAACGACAATCCGCGCAATTCGGGTATGCCAATCTCTTCGCCAAGAAGCAAGTTCTTGTGCTGAACTAGCGTAGTGAACGATCGCTCCACCGTGCTGAAGTTCACGAGCACCTCGCCTTCCTCGTCAGTGATGTAGCCGAATGGTTCAGGCTTGGTCAGTCCGTAAATCGCGTAGCCAGCGCCGGCAACCATAACTATCGCCACTATGCCTCCCACCACCGCGAGGGCGATAATGATAGTCAGATTGCCTGAGCTTTCTTCGGGCGGCGCTGTCTGATCTGTCTGAACTGGCGGAGCTGCCGGTGCTTCGGGGGCAGGCTCCGGTGCAGGCGGCGGTGCTTGCTGGGCTACCACTGGCTGTTGCTGCATCTGCGGAATCGGGTATGATGATAGCACCTCCGAGTCGCTCGTGAAGGTGTAGTCGCGCGCCGCGTAATTCATGCTTAGACGGAAGAGAATCGTGTGGTATTCCTCAATGCCGGGCGTGAACACGATGTCGAACGCCCACGCATGACCTTGATTCAGCAATTCTCTGGGCACCAATTCGATGGCGCTGTTGCCGCTCGCGGACGAAATGTCTGCGTCGATTATGCTCGTCGGCACGGCGTAAGGCTGCCCGTTTACCTTGACTTCGGCAGTGCCGATTACCACGCGCTCGCCAGGCCTTAGGCCGTCCACGTGCGTTAGGTTGACATCGAGCACCGGGAATGCCTGTGCCATAACCGAAGTTCGCGTCGAGATAGTGTGCTCGTGCTGCGGCCAGTGCAGTTCCAACTCGACCTCGTACTCGCCCTCGCTACCTAACGGCGGCACGGTCGTTGAATAATAGGCATCGCCGGCGACTGCATCGCCGTATTCCCCGTTGTCGTTCAGCGAGTGCGTGAAGGTATGCTCGCCCTCGGTGATGATGGTCGCGCGCAGTTCGGCATCTGGAACGGTTACGCGCTGGCTGCCGTCGGAGACATACACCACAAACTCGGTACTGCTGTCGTGCGGTATCGTATCGAAGGACACCAGATGCAGGCCGAGTGTGTTCTTCGGATAATGCCACGCCGAGATGAAGCCGTCTCCGCCGCGAACATCGATCGTCCACTTGCCGGGTGCAGGGTCGGTCAGCGTCCATATAATCACATGCGGCGTTTCCACGACGCTGGACAGTGCGCGGTCGCCTTCGGACGCGCGGAGGCCGGACGGATTATGTAAGCTAAACGAGTTGGCGCTGCCCTGCTTAAAGAACACCAGCGAGGCTTCGGTGGTGCTCGGTGGAATCTCCAGTGTTGCGGAGAATACGTCGTTGGGAGCGAGTTCGTCCTGCCCAATTTCGAACAGCGTTCCCTTCGCGTCCTCTCGCAGTATCTGGTCGGCGATGACTTTCAGCTCCTGTGGCGTGGACAACGGGAATATGTCGCTGCCGGTCCCGCCTGACACAGTGCGCATAAACTCTTTGGCGTATGTCGATGAGCCAGGCAGCGCGACGCTGACGACTTGCCAGCCTTCGCGATTGATTGCATTGATAGTCTCGCCCAGAGGGTACTCCGCGGCAGGCGCTTCACCGTCGAGTTCGCCGCCTGATATGACATACACGGTCGAACCGTTACCGGCGCTCTCGAACTTCATCAGTTCGTGGGCATACGACAGCGCCGCCGTTAGGTCTTCGACCGGTGCGCCGTCAGAATCTTCGATATGGCTCACGACGTCGCGATAGGCGCTGCCGTGCTCAGGGCTGCCTGCGATGGCAGGCCCGATAGCGCTTTCTTTACCAGTGGCGATAAATCCGATGCGCTGGTCTTCACGCAGCTCGGACAGCAGTCCGATGAACGAGACAGCCAAGTCACGATTCTGCTCGGACGCGCCTGTCGCGTGCCTGTCAACGATGACGATGTCTAGCGGATCGTTGTTCTGCGCAAGCAGCAAACCCGTTTGGCTTGCCGCCCAAACAGTCAAAAGTATTGCCGCAAGTGCAAAAGCAATGTAGATTCTTTTCATCTTCCACCTCAGTGGAAGTCAGAATTACATAAGTGCGAAAATCGTTTCAATGTGAATTTAGTCCTTTTCTGCATCAGTT
>VXRI01000245.1:6987-17320 GCA_009838595.1 Chloroflexota bacterium
TGAAGCTAGACTGCCATGCCCGAAGTAGTACTGCGCCGATTGGCAATGTTTGCACTCGCGGTTGTGTTTGTGTTTGCGACTACGCTGTCGTTAATGGCGTGCGCAGGCAAGGGTGGTGCCAACGCGGCAACGGATAACCACGCCGAACTGTCGCTAGAAGTGATACGCGGCATGGTACTGCGGGTAGAAGGGGAGTCGCTGATTTCGCTCGCGAAGCTGGAAGTTCAGGACGCCGACGGCAAGGTATGGCACTTCGAGGGTAGGGGCAAGGTAGTGCCCGGCTTCACGCCATCGCATCTGAACGAACACAAGCTGTTCGGTGAGCCGATTGAAGTAACCTTTTACTGGGAAGGCGATGCGTTAGTGATTCACGACATAAAAGATTGAGTGGATAGGCTGAAGGATCTGACCAATATGTCTGCTTCACATTGCCCTATTCTTGCTCGGCATCCCTAGCGCGCTGTGCCCGCCGTATGCTGAAGACGACCCACGCCGTGCCGCCGCCTAGCGCCAGCGTTACAAACGCGAGAATGAGCCTGCCTTCAAAGCTCGGGACGGTCGCGGCTTCGGCGATGTTCAGGGGAGTAGTTGCGGTAACTTCGCCGTGTTCGTCGGTTTCGATCTTCGTCAGCAGTGACCACTGACCGGCACTGCGGAAGATGATGTTACCTTTGTAGTGAACCGGGGTCGCCGGGTCGTTGAGCGCGGGCGTTTGGAATGTCGGCTCACCTTCCGGATTATACGCGACAATTAGCACGCGCGCGTCTTCGACGAGTTCCTCCGCCGCCGGGTCAAGTATCGTTACGCCGAAATGCACCGTGCCGACTCTTGGCTTGTGTGGCTGTATGGTGATAATGACTTCGTATGGTCCAGCCGGACCGCGGTGTAGCTGTAACGGCTTGTCGAACACGGACTCGCGTTCGCCGGGTGTCTGACCCATTGTGAACACGCTCAACCCGACTATGGCGGCGAGCAGATAGAATAATCGGACCGCGCCGAACTTGACGGGTGGGCGAAGATTTCGCGGTGTGTGAGATGCGAGGCGCAATTGAGAGGTGCCGTGTGGGCGTTGGTTGTGGTGGGCTTGCCAGGGATCGAACCTGGGACCAATCGGTTATGAGCCGACCGCTCTGCCGCTGAGCTACAAGCCCGTGTCAGGTCAATTTAGATTAGCGAAATGGGTGTGCGCTGTCAAGGATTGGCGTTCTGCGATGGCGTCTGCAACCGCGATGGCATTCACTATGTCGCCCTATATCAGGCTTCTCTCATATAGAGTAGGGACTGTCGCGCCCGTCAAAAAGAGGTTGCTGATTCTACTGTGCAGAGAGTTCTTTTGCCGCTTGCAAGCCCAGATTGTAGCCTATGATGCCGATGCCGGTGATGACACCTCTGCAGGCGGGACCTATCTCGGATATACGGCCTCGGCTTGCCGGGTTAGACATGTGGATTTCCAGCGTGGGTATGCTTCCCTGGCGTATCGTGTCGGCGAGTGCGGGATGGCCGGTCGTGTATCCGCCAGGGTTGATGAGCGCGACGTCCGCGTCAGAATCATTGAGCTTGGCGATTACTTCTGCCTCTTCGTTGGAGTGGAATATCTCCACATCCACGCCCAAATCGGCGGCGTATTGGCGGATGTTATCGTCATACTCGGGCAGCGTCATCGTGCCGAAGATTTCGATGTCAACCTTGCCACGCAGTTCCATACCCTGCCCGTGAAGTACCAGCACCTTCGTCATCGTTTCGTGTCTCCTTGTTGGCTATATGTGTGATTTGGTGAATGCTAAATATCCAGCGCAGTGAAGCATGCCGCTACTATGCTGTCAACATCGATGCCGTATTCCTTGTACAGATCGGATCGATTGCCGGACTGGCCGAATTCGCTTACTCCGAGCGGCACTATCTTCGTGCCAAGCGCGCCGCCTATCCACACGAGCGAATGCGGGTGCGCGTCCGCCACCGCGACGACCGGCGCGTGGCGCTCTTCAGTCGATAGAATGTCCGATAGGAACGGCGTGGTCGTGCCGCCCGCTACCGCAGCGTCTATGCTTTCCTGATAGCGCCGGTACAGGGGACCTGGTCCGGTAATGTTGATTACATTTGCGAACACGCCCTCGCGCAGCAACTCTTCGCTTGCCTCAATCGAATCGGGGATCATCGCCCCAATTGCCATGATGTTGACCACATTTTCGCCCGGCGCGTACTGAGGCTCAGACGCGCGGCTGACTAGGCGATATGCGCCCGACAACACCTGCCGCCGCAGACGATCTTGCGCCCCCGCGTCATCCGGCAGATTGAACAGAGACTGCTCAACGCGCTTGCTTGTCAGGCGCAGGTATGTGGAGCGTTCTCGCCGCCTCACCTGTTCTAGCGCGCTCAGCATAATCCATTCCACTTCTTTGCCGAAGCAGGGTTCGTAGAAGTCCAGCGCCGGCATTTCTGCGCCGATGGAAGGCGTCATAAACGACTGATGCGCGCCGCCTTCCGGCGCAAGCGTAATACCCGAAGGCGTGCCGACCACAATGAACTTAGCGCCGGAATACATGCCGTAAGTGAACGCGTCCAGTCCGCGCCGCACGAACGGATCGTACAGTGTGCCGATGGGGAAAAGCAGTTCGCCATTCGCCTCGAATGACTGCCCCAATTGCCCGAGCATCATGAACAGGTTGTTCTCGGATATGCCAAGCTCGATGTGCTGCCCTTGCGACGATTCGTTCCAGCGCAGCACGCTCGCGTCTTCTTCGGGCAGTTGTTCCGGTTCGGTACGATTCCACACACCTGCGCGGTTTATCCAGCCGCCCAAGCCGGTTGAGCTCGCCACATCCGGGCTGACGGTAACGATGCGGTCGGCGACTTCGGGCAAATTGCGCGCGAGGTCGGTCAGCACCAGCCCGTAAACTTGCTGGCTTGATGTGCTGCCGCGATATTCGTGGTCGATGCTGGTGGGAATCGCGGGAGTTAACGCTGTCGGCGAGCGCAGCGTTGACGAGTGCAATCTCGCGGCTGTGCTGCGGCAAGCCAGCCCTGCGGCGGTTCTGGGATCGAAGTCGTCCCATACTTCGCTCTCCGCCAGCCCGATGTGCTCGCGAAGCTCTTCCATCTGCGTCTCGGACAGCAAGTTCGAGTGGTTGCGCGGGTCGCCGATGGTCGGTAGCATAAATCCCTTGAACGTGTACGCGAACACCACTGTGGGACCTCGTAGTTCGTCCGCGCGCGCGAATGCGTCTCTGAGCATGGAGAAGTCGTGACCGCCAAGGTTGCTGAACAGGCTGCGAAACTCTTCGTCGTCCCACCGGCTGATGAAGCGTGACAGATCTCGCGGGAATCTGCTGTAGCGAGGCAGCCACTCGCGCAGGATGGCACCATCGACGCGCAGCAGACGCTGGTACGCTTCGTTCGACATATCGTCGATGCACATTTGCAGCAGCTCGCCGTTCTGTTCGGCGAATGCGCTCTGTAATCGTCTGCCGTATTTGACATCGATGAAGTTCCAGCCGTTAGCGGCGAACATCTCGCGCCAACTCTGCACGCGGATACCCGGTATGATGCGGTCGAGGCTCTGCCTGTTCAAATCAACGACCCATAGCACATTGTCGAGCGCCGCCATCTCCGGTTCTGAAATCGCTTCCCATATCGACCCTTCGTCAAGCTCGGCGTCTCCGACAAGGCTGATGTACCGGCGCGGCGAGCGATTATAGAAGTGCAAGTGCGCGCGCAGGTATTCTTCAGTAATCGCGGCGAAGTTTGGCGCGACAGGTCCTAGTCCGACTGACCCGGTGGAGAAGTCCACGGAGTCCGGGTCTTTGGTTTGACTGGGGTACGCTTGCAGCCCGTGGAATCCGCGCAGCATCTTCAAATACTTGCCGTCTAGGTTGCCCAGCAGATACTGGATGGCATGATAGACGGGCGATGCGTGCGGCTTGACCGAAATCCTGTCTCCGGCGCGCATGTGGTCGAAGAACAACGATGTCATTATCGTCGTGACCGATGCGCTGGATGCCTGATGCCCGCCGACTTTGCCGTCAGGCGACGGACGCTCGTTATTCGCGTAATGCACCATTTGCATCGCGAGCCACAGCACGCGGTCTTGGATTTGCCGCAATGTCGTGTCGCGGTCTTGGTATACGGCAGTTGTTTCCGGAATTGCCGTTGCCATCGCTAACCTCGCAGTCAGATTTCAGGTGTCAGCAATCAGTCGTCAAGTCCAATTGGCCCCTTCCCGTCAGGAGAAGATTAGGGGGAGGGGTGAAGATCCTATCCACATTCGATATGAACTCCGCGCCGGAGATTCCGCATTACAGATACGCTTTTACCCAGCCCATCCCTTCGTCCGTTGTCGCCGCGGGGACATATTCGCAGCCGACCCAACCGTCGTAGCCAATTTCGTCAAGATAGCCGAACAAGTAAGCGTAGTTGATCTCTCCGGTGCCGGGTTCGTGGCGCCCCGGGTTGTCCGCAATTTGGATGTGTCGGATGATGTCCATATTGCGCTCGATGTTGCGCGCGAGGTCGCCCTGCATTATCTGCATGTGATACAGGTCATGTTGCAGGAATAGATTGTCCGAGCCGACGCGCTCGATAAGGTCGCGTACCTGCTCCGGGTAGTTCAGCGCGAAGCCTGGAATGTCGATGGTGTTTATCGGCTCGACGATTAGTCGGACGCCGGCAGCGCCAAGATGCTCTGCCGCGAACTTGAGATTCGTCACGAGCGTTGCTTCTTGTTCTTCGCTAGACACGCCTTCAGGCGCGATTCCGGCGAGGCAGTTGACCTGCGGGCAGCTGAGCGCGGTGGCATACTCGATCGCCTTCCCAACGCCATTTTGGAACTCGCCCATGCGGTCGGGATGGCACGCGATTCCACGCTCGCCCGCTGCCCAGTCGCCGGCGGGCAGGTTGTGCAAAACTTGTGTGAGGTTATGCCGTTCCAACATCTCCGCCAACTGTGCGGGTTCGTAGTCGTATGGGAACAGGTACTCCACGCCCTTAAACCCGGCGGCAGACGCGGCGGCGAATCTGTCGAGAAAATCTACCTCGTTGTACAACATGGTGAGGTTTGCTGCGAATCTTGGCATTTCTTGTCCTTGTTGTCGCTCAGTATAATTGTTTGAATGTCGCTGATGAATGTTCGGTGATGAACTTGGTTGCACTTGTCGGATTTGCGCGGGACAGCGATGCAATACCTGCTTATGTAAGGCTTGACGGTTGCACCGGGCGCTGTTCGTCAGATGCCTTGTAAATGGACATTGCGACTTGCATGGTATGGCGCGAGAAGTCGATGTCCATGTCCGGCTGTTCGTCTCGGATGATGCAGTCGATGAACTGCCGCGCCGCGCCGTTGAATCCTTCTATCCAGTCCATCGGTACTTGTATGCCGGTCGTCTCCGTGCCCTTGACGACCATGACAGGCGGTAGATCGAGCATCTCGCCGGTGCAGCGTGTAACCCAGATGGCCCCCTTGCTGCCCTGAATCTCGAAAAACTCGTCGGCGGCGTAGTACTTGCCGCGAATGCTCATCTCAGGTGCGGACGAGTATTCCAGCACGCCAAGGCAAGTCCTGTCCTTGAACTTCCATATCGCGGCACTGGGCGTCTCGTCGAGGTAGTCGTCCGAGCGCGTCACGATACTCTGCACGCTATCGATTTCGCCAATCCAGCTGATAGCTGTGGCGTATTTGTGCCAACCGTCATCGTACAGCATGCCGCCGGCGTGCAGCATTGGGTCGCGCCGCCATACATACGCGCCGGGCATGGTTTCAATCTGCGACTGGTCAGCCAACTTGCCGCGCACGGTGCGAATACGAACCATGCGCGGCTCGCCGATTTCACCTGCGTCCAGCAGTTCCTTTGCCTTTACGATGGGTGGGTAGTACAAGAAGTTCTCGGTCGTACGGTACTTTGTTGAAGCGCTGCTGACCGCCGCTTCAATGGTGTCGATTTCCGCGACTGTCGAAGAAATGGGCTTCTGGCATGATACATGTTTGCCCGCGTTCAGCCCATCCACAATTTGCCGCGGATGTAGGTGTGTCGGGGTCAGTAGTTCTATGGCATCTACATTGTCGTCGTTCAGCAACTCTTCAAAACTCTCGTGGATTCGCGGCGAGATGCCCCATTGCGCGGCGCGCTGCTCGGCGCGTTCGGTCTGAGGATCGAAGAGCGCAGTAACCTCGCACTGCTCGTGAGCGAGATAGCCGGGTGCGTTGAGCTGCGAAATCGTGCCGCAGCCCACGATAGCCAGTCGTACTTTGTCCATTTCCCGCCTCCTAAAACCGAAATGCCAGGCACCGGATCGTCAGGACTAACTCGGATTGCCAAGCTGCCTTGTAGGATACCATTTGCAGTGAAGTTTAGCATGGCTGGTTGTCTGCGAAATAGCGGCCGGCGCATTTGCTTCCCGAATAGTCCGATCTCCTCTGGGTAAAGGTCAGAAATCGAGAGTATCGGTGTACCGCGAATGATAACTACGCTTGTGCGCGGATTGTCGCGGAAATGAGTGCCCCATATTGGGTGGCCCACAATTGACACCATCACCATTAATAAGGCAAAATCGGGGCGTATTAGGGCGTATTAGGGCGTATTAGGGCGTCAATACTTTTTAATCGAATCGAAAGTTGGGCTATGGCTGTTTCACAGAAAATACGGAACTTTATGGAGCAAGGCTCTTGGATTCGCAGGATGTTCGAGGAGGGCATAGAGCTTAAGCGGCAGTTTGGCGAGGAGAATATCTTCGACTTGTCTCTGGGTAATCCTGTGATGCAGCCGCCACCCGAGTTCTTCGAAGAACTCAGACGTATTGCGAACGACCCACAACCGGGCATTCACCGCTATATGCCGAACGCCGGTTACGAAGAGACGCGCGCGGCGGTCGCGTCGCAGCTTGGCGGCGAGACCGGGCTTGACTTTGGCGCGGGCGACATCGTGATGACCTGCGGCGCGGGTGGCGCTCTCAATGTCGTGCTGAAGACGCTGCTCGACCCGGACGATGAGATCGTCATCTTCTCGCCGTTCTTCGTGGAGTATCACTTCTACGCGGACAACCATAGCGGTTCATGCCGCGTCGTGCCTCCTGACGAGAACTTTCTTCCGGTCATGGACGCCTTAAAGGACGCGCTGAACGAGCGGACTAAGATTGTGCTTATAAACTCGCCGAACAACCCGTCCGGTGTGCTGTACAGCGCAGATCTGCTCGATGAGATGTGCGCGCTTATCCGGGATGCTGAAGCGGCGCACGGACACGAGATTTTTCTCGTGAGCGACGAGCCGTATCGCAGGCTGCTGTTCGACGGATTAGAGTATCCGCACATCTTCCATCACCACGAACGCAGCATCGTGGCGACCTCGCACTCGAAAGACCTCGCGCTGCCGGGTGAGCGCATCGGCTACATCGCGGTGCATCCCGAATACGGCGATAAGGGGGAGCTGATGGACGGGCTGGTGTTCTGCAATCGGACGCTGGGCTTCGTGAACGCGCCGGCGCTGATGCAGCACATTGTTTGTGCGCTACAATCGGCGAGCGTGGATGTCGATGAGTACCGCCACAAGCGCGACTTCCTATACGACAATCTGACGGCGATGGGCTACAAACTAGTTAAGCCGCAGGGCGCGTTCTACATGTTCCCCGCATCACCCACGCCGGACGATGTGGAGTTCGTGGCGGCGCTGCAAGAGCGCAAAGTGCTGGTCGTGCCGGGCACAGGATTCGGACTTCCTGGCTACTTCCGCATATCGTACTGCGTGGACGACCACACGCTAGAAGGCGCGCTGCCCGGCTTCGAGGCGGCGATTGAGGCTTATCGATAGCTTATCGATAATTGTTACTCTAGACATCCGACGGCGGCATTGCGTCTTTCAAGCCAAACCCTGTCGCTGCTACGAGGATAGGGTCGGAGCTCCGAATTTTGCCCATATCTAACAGCGCCTTCACACCGGCGAATGCCGCCGCGGAGGTCGGCTCGATGAATACGCCTTCCTGCCGCGCGATTTGCCGCTGCCAGCGTAGGATGTCCGCCTCAGCGACCGCGACTGCCGTGCCGCCGGTGTCGCCCAATGCGCGGATACACTGCCGCAGTCTGGGCGGGTTGGCGACCGCAATTCCGCCCGCGATGGTCGCGCCGGTCGTTGGCGCCGGCTTGCCGTTGAACGCGGCGACAAGTGGCATAACGGCTTGCGCCTGTACTGCATGCAGCGTTGGTATGCGCGAGATTTCCCCCGCGGCTTCGATCTCTGCGAAGCCCCTGTGTATGCCAATGAGCAGCGAACCGTTGCCAACGGGCATTACGATATGCAGCGGCAGGTCATCCCCGAACCGTTCCACAACTTCGTACGCGAAAGTCTTTGTGCCTTCTATGAAATATGGGCTGAGGTTGTGCGAAGCATAGACGATGCCGTTGCTATTGGCGAAATCGACCGCTGCGTCCGTCACGGCTTGGCGGTCGCCGTCTATCGCGTGCGTGGTTGCACCATAGACGGCGATCTGCCCTAGTTTGGCGGCGGGCGCGCTCGCCGGCGCGAAGATGTGCGCATATATGCCGGCGCGGGCGGCGTATGCGGACACAGACGCGCCAGCATTGCCGGACGAATCCTCGACGACCTGAGTTACCCCCATCTCTTTGGCAACACTGATCATCACCGCCGTGCCTCTGTCTTTGAACGAGCCGGTCGGATTCATCGCCTCTAACTTGGCGTATAGGTGGCTGGTGCCTAGAGAATCGCCGAGATTGCGCAGATTCACGGTGGGCGTATTGCCTTCTCCAAGCGAAATGGCATCTGCGGGATTGCGCAGCGGCACCGGCATGTCGGATGGATTGCTCCGGACGTCGTAGGCTTCCTCGGCAGTGTATGCGACATCCAGGACGCTGTTGCACTTTGTGCAGTGCAGTGTTGTCATGTCGGCGCTGTATGATGCGGAGCATTCTGTGCAGGCTAGTATGAAGTGGTACAAAGGTGGATACCTCGATTGGCGCTGCTAATTTATGGATGGTTGCCGTTTGATGCTATTCGCGGGTGGATAGGCTGTCAATGGTGGGCGGATTGGCGGCTGGTGCCATAGCCGCAAGTCTTGTGTGAATCGATAATTCCTTGCTTGACGGGATGGAGAAACAATGCTTGGGTGCGATATTTGCTATAATTTTGCTATCAGAGTTATGTCAGAACTATGATTGAGAAAATACGACGCCATCCTATCATCAGGCGGGCAACGACGCTCGCACGATTCTACCTGCGCGGCACTTTGCGCGTGCTGAGCGGATATGTCGTGCTCAGACTTATCGCTCGCACGGCACAGGAGATGTCCGACGACGACGCGACGCATATGGCGGCTGCGATGTCGTATTACGCGCTCGTGTCGCTGTTTCCGCTGACACTTGGGCTAATATCGATAACATCGTTCATCGCAGACGACGCGCATACGCAGCAGACGATTATCGACTGGGTGGCGAGCTTCTTGCCCGGTTCGGAGAGCCTAATCGAGGCGAATATCGAGACCGTTCTGGAATCGCGGGAGACGGTCGGCGCGGTCGCCATATTTGGCTTGTTCTGGTCGGGCAGCGCGATCTTCGGCGGCATCACGCGCTCTGTCAACCGCGCCTGGGATGTACATAAGGATCGCCCGCTTCCCATCAGCAAGGCGCGGCAGATGCTCATGGCGGGGCTGACCGGCTGCCTGTTCCTTTGCTCCACTAGCATATCCGCCTTCCTGCGCTCATACGAACGCTTTGCGTATATCAATATTCCGTACGCTGGCGCGCTGGTCGAGTCGAGTAGCGTGGTCATCTTGTACGCGAGTTCGTTCGTGCTCATCCTGATTGTGTTCTTGATGCTGTACAAGTTCACGCCCAACACCAAAACATCCTGGCAGTACATCTGGGTTGGCGCTCTAGTTGGCGCGGCGCTGTTTGAGATAACGAAAAATATGTTCATCTGGTATCTGAACACTTTCACGAACTTCGGCAATGTGTACGGCACGCTTGCCACGGTCGTGGTCTTCATGCTGTGGGCATATTTAAGCGGTCTGATACTTATACTCGGAGCGGAATTGAGCTCCGAGTACGAACGTGTACGCAGAGGGGCGCGGCGTGGTGTGCTGCTGATAGATTAGCGCCGAGATTCGCTTGTACAATGGCGCGTTAAGTGGGTACACTTGCGCAATGCGAATTCCTGTTGCCACCATACGCAGCCCTGCTGATGCCGTGGGCATGGTGCGCGGCGTCTTCTACGGCTGGTGGCTGGTCGGCATCGCGGTAGTGCTGCTGACGCTGATGGCGCTCTGTGTATTTCAGGGACTTGGCACTTTCCTAGTCGCGCTGCAACTTGAGTTTGGCTGGAGCCGCACAGTTCTAAGC
>VXRI01000044.1:0-6075 GCA_009838595.1 Chloroflexota bacterium
ATGTTCTGCAAGTCCGTGAGCGTCGCCTCATCCTGACCGGCAACCAGCGAGCGCACCGCGAACGACGGCGGCAAGTCCACAGCCGGCAAGCTGCCGCCTTCCCAGCGCATTTTCCACAGGCTCTTGACCACTTCCATGCCGTGCGATTCGAGCAGATGTTGCGCGTCCGAGTGAGTAACGCCCGCTTCCACATGCAACGCATCCACGCCAAGACAGGCTGCGTGTTCCACGACTGCTTTCATCAGCGCGCGCCCTATGCCCTTGCCGCGTTGTGTTTCTAGCACGCCGCCGCTCGCAACTGCGCGCGAAATCGGAGGCTCATACGCGACTATCGCATAGCCGACCGCCTTGCCATCACGCTCCGCTATGAAGCAGTGTCGCTCCGGGTCGGTGCCCGGCACAGACAAATCGGCACACATCCCAGCAGCGTCCAACGCTCTGCCAGTCCCGCTCACGCCGCCTATTTCATTAGACAGGCTTGTTATCGCATCTATATCCGCCCACGCGAATTTTCGTACCCTCAATGCCGGCTGACTCTCTCTTTATAGAAGTATAAGCGTAATGCCCACACGCGATTGTAACAGAATACTTAACAAGATGGACAGGATGACACAGGATATAAAGACGATTTCACAATTTCCGACGACCGCTCTTTTCGTCATTCCCGCGCAGGCGGAAATCCAGAAATTGGCTGTTTTCAGCCTCAAAGTGCGCTTCCATCGACCGTTTTCTGGTTTCCTGCTTTCGCAGGAAAGACGAGAATGACGTTACGCATGAGATTTGTGGAATCGTCTTCTTTTCATGTTTGTCTTGCCGCCAGGTGCGCTTACGCCGTATCATGGAACATTGCACATAGAGAGAATAAGAAAGGCGTAATACCCCCATGATTGAAAGACCTGACCGAGCGATGCTCGTCATACCCCATCCGGACGATGCCGAGGGCGGCGTGGGCGGCACAGTTGCCAAGTGGGTGGCGGAAGGCACGGAGTTCGTCTTCGTACTGTGCACCAACGGCGACAAGGGCACGAGCGACCCGGATATGACAACCGAAAAACTCGCCAAAATCCGCGAAGGTGAACAAGCCGAAGCAGCCGCATATCTGGGAGTGAAGGAAGTGATATTCCTGGGCTACGGCGACGGCGAGCTGGAAGACACGAGGGAGTTCCGCGGCGAACTGGTCCATGCGATACGCAAGCACAAGCCGCAGGTCGTCTTCTGCACCGACCCGTTCAGGCAGACATTCTACATGCACCGCGACCACCGGCTATCCGGGCAGGTAACACTAGACGCCGTATTCCCCTACGCGCGCGACTTCCTGCACTATCACGAACACATCCGCGACGAAGGCTTGGAGACGCACAAAGTCGCTGATGTACTGATGTGGGGAACAGAGCACCCGGACACATTCATCGACATCACTGACACCATCGAAGACAAGATAAACGCACTGAAGAAGCACGCCAGCCAATTGGGTAATTCCGGAAGGAATGTGGACAATTTCGTCAAGCAAAACGCCCAACGACAGGGGCAACTGGCAAACATGACCTACGCCGAAGGCTTCCGCCGCATCCACTTCAGAGGCTAATATCCTGTGTATATCTCGTCCATAGGTGTAACATAATGTACGACCTGCATTCACATATTCTGCACGACACCGACGACGGCCCGACTTGCATCGAAGACGCCATCGAGATAGCGCGCATCGCCGCTGCGAACGGCACACGCGCCATGCTTGCTACGCCACATCGCAAGGATGTAACCGAGCTGTCGTCCGTGCCGCGCCTCTACGAACTCGCCGCCGAGCTGCAATATCACTTCGACGACGAAGACATACCGCTGTCGCTGTATGTCGGCATGGAAAACCACATGGACGAATCGCTGCCCGACGACTTCGCCGACGGCAAAGCCATCACCATGAACGGCACTCGCTACATCCTGGTAGAAATGCCGTTCTTCGGTACAATCGAAGAACACGGCTACGCGGACGGTGTGCTGCGAGATTTGCAAGCGCAAGGGCTGACTCCGGTGCTCGCGCATCCGGAGCGCATCGAATTGTTCATCCGCAAGCCAGCATTGCTGGAACGCTACATCGGCGAGGGTATGCTCAGCCAGTTGACGCGGGGCAGCCTGCTGGGGCACTATGGCGAAGAGATACGCCTGTTCTCACTGGACCTGCTGCGCAACGGCATGGCGCACATGCTCGCATCCGACACGCACTCCCCACACCCACCACGCACGCCGGAACTAGGTGAAGCGCTGCAAATTACCGCCGCTATAGTGGGCACATCCAAGGCGAAAGCAATGGTCAATGAAGTCCCCCGAGCCGTCCTCTACGACCACCCGCTCGACATCGCGTCCTGCAATCCTGGCAAGGTCAAGGCAGTAACGGCATAGACAGGGCTTAGCCTATTATTCCAGGATATCCCGTTAATCTACTCGTCAAGCCAGCCTATTATCTTCGTTGGCGTAATCGTCAGTAAGCAAAATTCCATCTCCCGCATCGCCTGCTGAATGTAAATCTCGCCTTCTTCTTCGCCCTTATAGTGGATCGCCATCGCACGCACCTCGTCCGGAATGCCCTCGTTCGAGATTTCCCCTGTGCCGCTGACGATGACATAGCCATACGGCGCGTCCTGCTTGGACACCGCCATAGACACGCGCGCGTCGTTGCGAATGTTGCGCACCTTAACCGCCGTCGTCTGCGTGAACACCTTCACCACATCCCCATCCCACCGAAACCAGACCGGAGCCACATGCGGCGAGCCGTCCGGGTTCACAGTCGCGAGGTCGGCAATCATCGGCAGCTTCAAGTATTCGTGAATCTGTTCCTGTGTCATATCGTATCCTGTCCTATCTTGTCCATCTTGTTAGATTAGAAGAAGCGCCGGCAAAGTTCCGCCCAGATGATTTCGCTGACGCGCTCCTGCGGCTGTGCGGCGTCTATTACGCAGAACCTGCCCGGCTCGCGCGCCGCCAATTCACGGTAGCCTTGCCGCACGCGCTCGTGAAACTCCAGAGGCTCTTCCTCGAAGCGCGCGCCTTCCTGCGCTCTCGTCGCGCTCTCGTGCAGCACGCTGTCGTTCAAACGAAAGCCCAATTGCAGATTGCCGATGCGCGTAAGCCCGCTGACCGGCGGCAGGTCGAGCAGGAATGTCAGATTAGGCATAATACCCTGCGTGGCGAGCGCGTTCACCGCTTCGACCTGCGCCAAAGGTATGCCACGCCCGTAGCCCTGATACGCCGTCGTAGAATCGACATACCTGTCCGCGATGATTATCGTGTCAGGGATTGACGGGCGGGCGATTGGAGTGTCGGGCTGCGCGTCAGACTGTTCACCGTGCGACATGTCCGGCTTCTCGGACGACAGCAGCGGCTGCAGCACCTTGAGCACAAGCTCCGCGCGCGCCGCCGAGAACAGCAGCAGTTCGGCGTGGTCAGACATATCGCCATCGCCGTGCAAGCCGCGCTTGAGTATGTCGCGCACTTGCCAGCCGAGCTCGGTTGTGCCCGGTTCGTGCACGAATTCCACGTCGATGCCGAGCGCCATAAGCCTATCGGTCAGGACTGATGCCTGTGTCGATTTGCCGCTGCCCTCGCCGCCCTCGAACGATATGAACGCCGCCATGCCGCCTACCGCCTGTACATCACCACATGGCGGTTGGGCTCGCGCCCTTCGCTGGACGAATAGACACCGCGGTCGTTCGCGACCTTGTGCTGCAAATGGCGAACGAACGCCGCCTGCGGACTGAGCGTTACATGCTTGGTTTCGCCTTCTTCCAGCATCGACGCGGCGCGCTCCGCCTCGTCAATGGCGTCGGAGTGTTCCATCTTGTTCTGTGCGTCCTGCGACTGCTTGCGCACGAGCGCTTGCACGAACTGCTGAATTTGCGCGAGTGTGTTCTTCCGCAGCACATACACGGGCTTGCCACGCTGTTCAGCAAGCTGCAACGCCTGCGTACTACGCCGGTAGTAGTTCTTCGTGGTGAGCAGCATATCCGCCTTGCCCAAGTCCGCGACAAGTTCGACGGGTGCATTGACGCTGCGAACGGCTTGCATCAGCTTACCCTTGTTAATGCCATACGGCAATATGCTGACCGCCTTGAGCGGTACGGCGTCCGGCTGTTCGTCCTGCGTTTGTATGCCCCAACCGCGTCGTGGCGTATCGCGGCGCGCGCTGCCATTTTGGCTGCCGCTGTTGAACAACGCCGGCACTTTCGCCTCGGCGTGCGCACGCTGCAGCCTGCCGAGTTCGTCAACCGTGCGCATCTGCGGAGCGATCGGCTGTCCGCGCAGCATCCTATCCACTACATCGGACACATCTTCATGCACTACGACTTCGTTCCAGCCCTGTATTTCCACGAGAATATCGAATGTGGGTGGCGCGCGCCGCTCACGGACGGTCTTCTGCGTACCGCGCCGCCGAGCCTCGATGTCACCCAAAGTAACCGCTTCCACGCCGCCGACAAGATCGGACAGCGTCGGGTTCATGATGAGGTTGTCCAGCGTATTGCCGTGCGCAGTGGCGACGAGCTGCACGCCGCGTTCTGCGATTGTGCGCGCCGCATCCGCATCGTCGCCCGTGCCGATTTCATCGATGACGATAACCTCCGGCATATGGTTTTCCACTGCCTCAATCATTACGGCGTGCTGCAACGCGGGCAGGCGCACTTGCATTCGCCGCGCTCTGCCGATACCGGGATGCGGTATGTCGCCGTCGCCCGCGATTTCGTTGGAAGTGTCCACGATGATGACGCGCTTGAGGGCATCGTCCGCAAGCACGCGGGCAATTTCGCGCAGCATGGTCGTTTTGCCCACGCCGGGCTTGCCGAGCAGCAAAACGCTCTTGCCGCTCAGCACCAGGTCTTCGATGATGCGAATCGTGCCGTACACCGCCCTGCCCACGCGCAGCGTTAGTCCTACTACGCGGCCCGAACGGTTGCGAATGGCGGAAATGCGGTGCAGCGTGCGCTCTATACCCGCACGATTGTCCTCGCCGAAAGTGCTGACTCTATCGATCACATAATCGATGTCCGCTTGCGCAATCTCTTGGCTGGAAATCACCAGGCTCTCGCTGAGAAAGCGCGCCTCCGGCTCCCTACCGAGATCGAGCACCACTTCCAGCAGTTCGTTCACATCGTCGCGCACCAGCAGCAATTCTCGGATGTGCGGCGGAAGCGTATCAATCAGCGATTCAAGGTCCGTGTCCAACTGTGTTCTTAACAACTGAGTCAAGGAACCTCCTCAGTATCCGTCAAAACTCTACCAAACCACACTTACACTTTATCATAGCATTGCAAATCGGCGTAAAGTAGAACCCTGCACAGCTAAGACTGGGCATAAATGTCAAGACATGTCCACTCTCCATATCGGAGATGGGTAGGAAGAGGGCAACGACCGATTTATTCCCAGCGCTATGACCAGGGCGTTAACGAACGCGATAAATATGCTAAGCTCTGTTGACACTTGTGACATTCCCGTGAAAATGGAAACCGGGAACCTCACGATGTAGCCATTTTATCCCATTGACACCGTTTGCAAGCACTGGATTCCTGCTTTCGCAGGAATGACGGGATGTAATTGCGAAATATCAACAGAACCTAACCTTGCTGCTCGACCATGCGGGCGAATAGCTCGTGAATGCGCGAATCGTCAGTCAGTTCGGGATGAAATGAGGTCGCGAGCATCCCGCCCTGGCGCACCGCTATGGGACGCCCGTCATCAAGAGCTGCCAGCACCTTAACCGACTCGCCCACGCTGTTCACCACCGGCGCTCGTATGAAAACGCAATGAAACGGCGCTCCTTCGATTTCCTCGAACTCGATGTCAGCCTCGAAGCTATCCACCTGGCGGCCAAAGGCATTGCGGCTAACTTCTATATCCATTAGGCGCAGCGGCTCGGGACGTCTGTCCGTCAGCCTGTCCGCAACAACGATCATCCCCGCGCAGGTACCCCAGATTGCCATGCCCTCACGCGACCTCTGTCGCAGCGAGTCACGAAAGCCGTACATGTCAATTAGCTGCACAATTGTCGTGCTCTCGCCGCCGGGAATAATCAGCCCGTCAATCCCGTCAAGT
>VXRI01000044.1:6085-17157 GCA_009838595.1 Chloroflexota bacterium
GCGTCGATGCCCAGCCTCCCCAGCGCCTGTCTATGCTCCAGGAAGTCGACTTGAACTGCTAGTACGCCTATCCTCGGCGCGCCGATCGACAAGTTACCAGCCCCGTACCGCAAGCTGCTCCTCTTCGGGCATACTCCGCACGTCCAGGCCCGGCATCGCCGATCCCAAGCCCTTCGATATGTCGGCGAGGATTCCAGCATCGTTGTAGTGCGTGGTGGCTCTTACGATGGCTTCCGCCATAATCTCCGGATACTCGGATTTGAATATGCCGGAGCCCACGAACACGCCGTCAACGCCGAGCTGCATCATCAGCGCCGCGTCCGCAGGCGTTGCGATGCCTCCCGCAGCAAAATTGACCACGGGCATGTTGCCGGTATCGTGTATCTGCCGCACCAGTTCGTATGGAGCGCGAAGGTCTCTCGCGGTCGCCATCAGCTCATCGTCCGTCATATTCTGAATGCGGCGCATCTCACCGATGACCTTGCGCGCATGGCGAACCGCCTCGACGATGTTTCCGGTGCCCGCTTCTCCCTTGGTGCGAATCATCGCAGCGCCTTCACCGATGCGTCGCAGCGCCTCGCCAAGGTCACGGCAACCACAAACAAAGGGCACTTTGAAGTCATGCTTATTGATATGGTTGTTCTCGTCGGCGGGCGTCAGGACCTCGGACTCGTCTATGTAGTCCACACCCATAGCTTCCAGTATCTGCGCCTCCACGAAATGCCCGATGCGAGCCTTAGCCATCACCGGTATCGTCACCGCGTCTATAATATCCGCAATCATTGCCGGATCAGACATCCGCGCCACGCCGCCCGCCTTTCGTATGTCCGAAGGCACACGCTCCAGAGCCATCACTGCCACGGCGCCCGCGTCCTCCGCGATCTTCGCGTGCTCCGGAGTTACCACATCCATTATCACGCCGCCCTTCAGCATCTGCGCCAGCCCGGACTTCACCCTGAATGTACCAGTCTCCGCAACCATGTCAACTGCCATTGTATTCTCCGTTTCGATTGATTCTGAATATCTGCGTCTAGCCAAGAATAGCCAACTTCCACGAGCATATCAGCGAATCGTATCACCTTTCTTCGCCTGCTACCACATCCGCTCAAGCCGGCAAGCACACTCATTATAGATGTTGAGGGTGGGCAAAATCACCATGCTTTGTCACCGATCTCCCAGGGAGGGGGTTAGGAGGCAAGAACGAATTATACGCTGCTCACTTATGCCGCAATCGCCATACCACTGCCCTGTACTGCTATACTGCAAAAGTACGCAGCAACACCGAAGTCGCAAGGCGGTTAACGGAATGACGCATATAGCAATGTGCAATACGAAGTGCAGGGACAAGGCGCTCGCCAGCGGCACGCCGCAGCGCCGCAGCACATTCGCTGAAGTGGAACCGTTGCTGTCGCGCCCATCGTCTAACGGCACGGGTTATTATCTCCGCTTGAAATGCGAGGGATGCGGCGAACTCCAGTGGATACTCTTCCATGGCAGATAGCGGGCGCAGTCCCTTTGCCCTTGACGAGGGAAGGTTGGGATGGGGCGGTAAACCCGCAAATCATGCCCCATTGGGCAGCGCCTACGCGCCACCTTCAAGCGGCAGCACACTGTTCGCCTTGATTATCAGATATATCTCCGTGCCTTCGCGCAGTTCCAGCGCGCGCAGCGAATTCGGCGTAATTTCCACCACAACCGACACCACATCGCTCACGCCAATGTCCGCATATAGCAGCACGCGCGAATCGACCATGTGAATCTGCGACACCGTTGCGCGGATGGCGTTGCGCGCGCTGGTCTGCGGCGGTATCTGTCGAGATACGATGATGTCGCCGGCGCGGATGGACACCGTAAGCGTATCCCCTTCGTCGCGCCGCACTCCTGCCGCAATCACGCGCGCATCACCGATTTCAAGTTCCGCGATGTCGTCGTCGTGGCGTTGGGCGACCTTCGCCCCAAGCAGGTTTTCCAGCGTATCGAATTGCGCGAATGTGGACACTTCCGGCATCACCAGCGTCTCGGTCGCGCGACCGTATGCGACTGCCTGTCCGTCGCGCAGCGCCAGCGCGTTGTCGGCGAGCGCCATCACCTCGGATATAGAGTGCGACACATAGACCATCGGTGTTCCCAGCTCGCGTCGGATGCGCTTTAGATATTCGAGTATCACGCCGCGCAGCCCGCTGTCGAGCGAGGCAAGCGGCTCGTCCAATAGCAACAGACGCGGCGATGTGGCGAGCGCCCGTGCCAGAGCAACCCTCTGACGCTCGCCTCCGGACAAATTGCCCACGCCGCGATCCATCAGCCGTTCCAACTGCAGCAATTCAACCAACTGCGACGGCTCGATGCGCCTGTTCGCGCGTGCCGTCAGCTTGTAACCGTAGTGAATGTTGTCCGAGACGCTCATGTGCGGGAATAGCGCCGAATCCTGAAATACATACCCGAACCGCCGCTTTTCCGGCGGCTCATAAACGCCTTCGCCGGACGAGTACAGCACATCGCCATCAAATGCGATATGCCCGTCATCGGGACGCACTAGCCCTGCGATAGAGTTCAGCAGCGTGGATTTACCGCTGCCCGACGGCCCGAATATCGCTGTAATGCCATCGCCAAACCGAGCCTCGCATTGCAACGAAAAGCCCCCAAAACTCTTGCGTATCTTTAAGTCCAGAAGCGAATCAGCCATATAAGCCACTATTGAAATATCCTTGTCTATCCCGTCTATCCTGCACATCGATGTCAAAGCCGGTTCTTCGCCGCCCTGTCCAACAGCCAGTTGTGCGCCAGCAGCGTAACGACCGCCAATCCGACCGACACCGCAATCAGGCGTATCGCCATCGTGTCGTCGCCGAGCAGCACTTCGGAGTATATGGCGAGCGGCAAAGTCTGCGTCTTGCCCGGGATGTTACCCGCGACAATGATTGTTGCACCGAACTCGCTGATAGCGCGCACGAATCCGAGAAGCACGCCCGCTAATATGCCGCGATACGCGAGCGGCACGGTGATTGTGAAGAACACGCGAACTGCGCCCGCGCCAAGACTGCGTGCCGCCATCTCAAGGTGTTCGTCCACGCCGCCCATTGCGACCATCACGGCGCGCGCCATCAGTGGGAACGACACAATGGCGGCTGCGAGCGCGGCTGCGAACCATGTGAATACCAACTCCACGCCAAGCGCGTCTTGCAGCAATCCGCCTATCGGTCCACGATTGCCCAGCAGCAGCAGCAGCGCGTAACCCACTACAACCGGCGGCACGGCGAGCGGCAGCGACACCAGCGCGTCGAACACCAGCCTGCCAGGTATGCGGCGCTTCACGATTAGCCAACTCACGCCCAGCGCGAGCGGCAGATTGATCGCCGTCCCCACGACCGCAATCTGCACCGTCAGCCCCAGAATGCCCAGCAGTTCCAATCGGCTATCCCGTCAATCCCGTATATCCATGTCAGTTCATGTCCCCTACTCGAGTGGCGTAAACCCGTGCATGCGGAACAACTCACGCGCGGAATCGCTCTGCAGAAATTCCAGCAGCGCCTTGCTGCCTTCAGCGTTGTCCGCACCTTCGATTACTGCCGCCGGATACACCACATCGGGATACGCATCAAGCGGCACGATGTCTTGTATTGTGACGGCATCGGATGTGGCGGCGTCGGTCTGGTACAAGAAGCCGCCGTCAGCGTTGCCGCTCTCGACATATTCCAGCGTGGCGCGCACATCGTTGGCAAACACTATGCTAGGCAGTAAACGATCCCATAGCCCCAGATTTTGCAGCGCGGTTCTGGTGTAATTGCCGGCAGGCGCAATCTCCGGGTCGGGCATTGCGATGCGATTCAAGCCGCTGTCCGCGAGCGCGTCGATGCTGCTCATCACCGGCGTGTCCATGCCGGTGATGAGTACGATTCTGTTCGACAGAAGACGCGCCACGCCATCTTGCGCAACTTGCCCGCCGTCTTGCAGCAAGTCCATCGGCGGCTGGCCGGCGGCGAAGTACAGGTCAGGATTCGCACCGCGTACTATCTGCTGAGCTAGGGCGCGAGATGGTCCAAAGCTGATTTCGACATTCGTGCCGCTCATCGCCTCATACTCGGCAGCGACTTGGGTCATCGTGTCCGTTAGGCTTGTCGCAGCGAACACGAGCAGCGTATCGTCATCCGCGCCGCCGGCGCAGGACGCGAGCATCAGCACAAGCGGCAATACGGAGAGCGGCAGAATGACATGGGAGGAGAAAAGGCTTAACATGAAAGGGCAGTATATGGTGGCAGAATCAACAGTATGGAGTATAAGGACATTTTACCATGCAGCAGCGCGTCAGCAGCGGAAAGCACGACCCTGAACAACTCGCGCGCATAGTCATCGAGACTACGCAGGCGATTGAGCGCAATCCGAAGGACGCGCAGGCGTGGTTCCGGCGTGGCAACGCGCGCTCTAATCAGGGCAGGTACGAGGACGCGAAGGCAGACCTGACGCAGGTCATCGCGCTAGACTCGTCTAACGGCATGGCGTGGAACAATCGCGGCATCGCACATCTATGCATGGGCGACGCCGCGAGCGCCGTATCGGACATCAGCAAGGCGATAGACTTGGACGCTAACTACCGCGACGCATACCACAACCGCGGCTTGGCGTACTCCGAGCTAGGCAGGCTCGACGAATCCATCGCCGACCTGACGCGCGCCCTGAATATCGACCCCGACTTCTGGAGCGCGTACCGCCACCGCAGCATCCTGCACGCTATGAACGGCGACCACGACGCCAGCTACCGCGACTATCTAGCCGCCAGGGACAAGGGCTGGTAGGCAGCATGCTATACCTGTCCATCGATGTAAAGTAACCCTAGCCCAGCACGCGCAGTCGCGGTATGGATAGCTCGCCGCAGATGTCGTCGAACCATTCGATGACTTCCTTGTGCAGCGGGATACCGTTCTCACGCCTGTCCTGAATCTCTTCGTACTCGGACAAACCCGGGTAAATCACTCTGTCGTGCCCGGGCGCGGGGGGAGTCTCCTTCAGCAGGCGGAGCATACGATCCATGCGCTCTTTGAAGTCGTCCACATCGGTGAACGCGGCGATGTTGAAAGCGGCGAACGAGTGCTTCGAGCCGCCGTCCGGATCGACCATGCTCGGCAGCGCGCCGGACAGCATCGTGCCTAGAACTTCCGCCATCAGAGCTAGCCCGTAGCCCTTGTGCGAGCCCATCTCGCGCGTGCCGCCCATCGGCAAGTGCCAGTACTCGCCGCGTCCGCGCACATCGGTCTCTTCAAGAATGGGCGCGCCGTCGGGTTCGGTTATCCAGCCGGGCAGAAGCGATGCGCCAACTCTGCGCGCCAAGCCGAGCTTGTTGCCCGCGACATTCGAGGTCGCCGCGTCAAAAAGGAACGGCGGCTCGGTGGCTGCCGGTGCTGCGAGCGCTATCGGGTTCGTCCCTAGTCGTCCGACAGAGCCGAATGTCGGCACGACTTGCGCGCCGCCCGCGGTCGTCACGAAGCCGACCATATCCTGCTCAGCGGCGAGCATCGCGTGATGGCCGATGCCGCCCGAATGACCGGCGTTGAACATCGTAACCACACCCACGCCCACATCGCGCGCCTTGTCTATCGCCATCTGCATCGCCTTGGGTCCCAGAATGACCGCAAGCCCTTGGTCGGCGTCCATCACCGCAGTGGCAGGCGCTTCGCTGATGATGCGCCAATTCGGTTGCGGGTTGAGGCTGCCTTGGTTGTACTGCTGCACATACGCGCGGAGCATATTGGACACGCCGTGCGTTTCCACTCCTCGCAGGTCTGTCATCGTGAGCGTGTTCGCGCCGACAGCGGCATCTTCCTCGCTCACGCCCATTTTCTCAAAGACCGCCGCGACCGTCTCGCGCAGGGAGTCTTCCGGCACGCGCACTTGGTCTTCATACGGCACCTTGAATCGTTCCAGCATTCTTTTCATCCTTTCAGCAAGCCTACCGGAGCAAAGTCCGGCTAGGCTGCACAAAGTGTCGATTCGCCCGCCAAAGTATAACACGGCGGAGATGAACGAGAAATCTCGGATTGAGAGACAATATCCCGTCTTTCCTAGGCTTTGTGGACATTTCGATATTTCAGCCCGTCTTTCCCGCGCAGGAGGGAAGCCAGTTTATTTCGGATGGCGAAATAACGCGGAGCGCTCAATTATATGGCACTGGATTCCCGTTTTCACGGGAATGACGCAAATGTCCACACAACCTAGCCATTGAGGCAAGATATGCAGCTTTCATTCCGTAAGTCATACACGCACACAAATAGACAGGATGGGGGAAACAGGCTTTCATCGTCTGAATTATAAGCCTGATATCTGCCGGCTCAAGCCCAAGATACATAAAGAGCCGAGCACATCCGTCAGCGTCGTTGCCGCAACCGCCGATGATAGCGCGGGGTCTATCTTCAAAGCGCGGAAGAGCGGGACTATGGCGCCGCTCATGCCTGCTACTACCGGGTTTAGGAGCATTGCGATTCCTACGACTAGCGCCAGGTATTCGCTGCCCTTACAGATGAACGCAACTACGCCAACTACTCGTTCGCGCCAAGCCGTGCACTAATCCGATGCTGATTTCTTTGAACAGCAGTTGTGACGTGTTCGACGGCGATACTTCGCCTAGCGTGATAGAGCGGATTATCAGCGCCAGCATTTGCGTGCCGGCTATGCCGCCTTGCCCGGCTATCACAGGCAGGGAGGTAGCGAGTGCCACGACCTGCAGCATCTCGGCGACTTGCGTCGTGTCGGACAACTGCCCTAATGGGGCATCGGAATCGCCGTTGTTCGTTGCAATAGCCTTAGAATTATCTTAACGGGGAGGGAGTACAAGATAAACCGGATATGTTCTATCCTACGGTATCCCTGTTCATCCTGTTATAATCACGCCTGTCGTCAGTCAGCTGGCATTTCCAGCACAACTTCTTCAGGCGAATAGGCATCAAAGGCGGGCGAGTTGCCGCGCTCCCACATCCAACGGCGCAGTTCGTATATTCTGTCCGGCCGCGACAGATAGTCTTCGATTCCTAGTGCCTTGGCTATGGCGATTGCCATCTGCTCACTGCCACTGTCGGCTTGCACCGAATAGTCGCAGCACACCAACTCCGGTATCTTCTGAGGATCCACATCTATAGTAATCTTAATCGACCGCATGCAATAATCCTCCACCAGATTTACACAAGACGACTCCACAAATCTCCGACCCTACCATCACTCACCAAATCTCTTCATAGGAACGCGATACAACTCATCCCTGTCACGGTATCTGTATCCCCTATATCCTCGACGCTTGTTACGGTGACCGTCCAACATTAGTGAGAACTGCTCCTGTATGTTGTCATTGTCTTCATCCTGCCAGCGCGCCCTCACATCGACTTCTCCCAGCTTCTCAGGAAGAGCTATCCCGCCCGACAGCACAAGCTTGAGTGCCTCCTCCACGCTTATGTCCGTGTCGTACACCTCCGATTTGCTCATCAACGCGAACATGCCCGAAGTCGGATTAGGCACAGTCGGGATGTATATCGCAATCCTTTCGTCCTCACCGCCTCGAAACTCGCACTGCCCGGTAACAAAGCCAAGCGCGAACACATTCGGCTTTGGCCATTCCACCAGCACCACGCGGCTGAACTCGTCATACGACGACAAATACCCTGTTACCTGCTCCGTCAACCCATATATGCTCTTCACCACAGGTATGCGGCTGAAGACCGCATGCTGCACCGCCATCGTCATCCTTCCCACGCGCGGCGACACCACAAGGCCGGTAAAATAGAAGATTATGCACAGCAACAACAGGCTGAGTCCCGGAGGTTTGAAGGGCAGATAGTTCAGCATTGGCGCTAACCAGTTCAGCAGTGGCGCCAACAGGTCATCTGTGTAACTCACCAAAAGGCGCAGCACGAGGTAGGTAACGAGTATCGGAACGAACAACATGAAGCCCGCTTTAACTCGTCCCCAGACGTGGTTCTCTACACCTTCCGATCTTTTGCTGGGCTGCCAATCCGCGTTGCCCTTCATATCGGCTCCTCTCATAAACATTACGCTAACTAGATTACGAAAGCGCCGTTGCACACTTAAAGCCTTTTTTGGATACCTTTTACTTACCAATATGATTAGAAGCAACACAATTTACCGATGCTAAGTCATCGCCCCATCGCAACCTGCCAAATTTGCCCATCCTGCCCATCGAGGTAAGAATACGCGCCAAGTAATACTTCAACCCCTTAAATCGCTATAATGAAACAGTTATAATGTCTGAATAGACTGCTTTTGTAGCCGAGGATATTCGGTATGACAGAGTCAAGACTTCAGCGCAGCATTCTCATCGTGGATGATGAATGGGACTCCAAAGTCGTGCGCAGTGTCCGCAAGCGCCTGGACGAGGAAGGTTGGCGCACTAATGTCGTCGTGCCGTTCGACTTTATCGTTTCGGGCGACGACTTCGAGGCGGAAGCGCTCTACGCCATTGAAGAAGACCGACCGGACGGCGTCGTTCTGGACGTGCGTTTCGGCGAGCACGGCTCAGACAGGTTCAAGGGCTTGGCTATCTTGCAGAAGATAGTGGAGCATCACCCGCAATTGCCGGTGCTGATGTTCACGCAGTATTGGAAGGGCCCCGACAGGGAAATCGCCGTACGCGGCACGCTGAAGTGGGACGCGCAGGTGGACTTCATCGACAAGTTTGCAAGCCCGGAAGAGGTCGTTATGAGGCTGCGCCGTCTGATGGGAACGACGCCGGACACGATACGCATAGGCGACCGAATTTCCATCGACAACGCGAACGAGGTTGTGTATGTTCACGACGCGGACAAAGCCACGCCGGTAACGGAACTGCACGGCTTGCGCTTCGACATCCTGCAGGAACTTGCATCAACTTGGTACAGCAGTCCCGGGGAAGTCGTGCCATTCGCCAAGCTGATGCGATACACCGAAGGCGAAGACCCGCGCGCGTCTATCCGGGTGCGCATTCGAGAAATCAAGGTCGCTATCGGCAAGGCGATGGGCGTGCAATTCGGCGCGGGAGACCTCATCATCAATGTACGCGACAGGGGCTATCGCCTCGCGCCGCCCGAATGACATGCTGCGCCACATCCCAGCACTATCAATAGCAAAGTTCACGGGGCTTCTGATACTCGCCGCAGCAATCGCGTGTTTCGTGCTCGCCCCCATCATCGGCGAAGCGTTGTTCGCCAGCATATGGGGCGTGGAGCCGCTCACTTACATCGGCGCGGCACTGCTCACGATAGGTTTGGCGGTACTTCTGTTCGCCTTCGCACTGCCGCAGGCATTGCGCCGCCCCAGCAAACAGTCCCAGCGCGATATGCAAGATTGGAGCAGCGTCACTCAGCAGTATTTCGAGTTGTTCGACCACGATTTAGGCAGACCGCTCCGCCGCATACTAGGCAAAGAACGCGAGCTGCGGGCATACCTGCGCGCAGCCGAGAACGGCGCGAACGGTCATATCGACATCGAGGAGGTAACCGAGCTGCTGGATGAGATAGAAATGCAAGCGCCCAATTTCCGCCTTATGATGTCCAACATCCGCGTTCTCATCCAGCTGGAAGCGCCCAACGCTTCGCTCGAACCGCAGCCGGTCGAGGTGCCCGAAGTCGTGCGCCGCATCATAGACCGCTACAATCCCGTCGCAGCCGAAGCGAACAAAAGCATAAGTTGGTGGGCAGAACCGTCCGAATTCGGCATCGTGTACTCGGACAGCGCCGCAATCGAGCATATCGTTACGAACCTCGTGGACAACGCCGTTCGATTCGCCAATTCGCAAGTTCATGTTTGGCTGACACGCGAGGATGACCGCTTCAGCATCCATGTCTGGGACGACGGCGAAGGCGTGTCTTCACACTACCGCCCGCATGTATTCGATCGCGGCTGGACGCCCGCGGTCGCGCGCCGCGAGGAGAAGACAAGCTCCGGACTGGGGCTGTACATTGCGTACACGCTGTCTATCGGCTATGGCGGCGACTTGACCATCGAAAACGATACAACTTCGGGGCCCAACGACCATACGACTTTCGTGCTTACTCTGCCATCTCATCAGCCCGCTCCCGCGGGTGCGACTGCCGGAGAGATTTCTTGAAGCCGGTAGGTCGCGCAGTTCATGCAATCGTCGCGCTCATGCCGTTCGCACTCACGCTGTTGGCTCTGTCCGCGTGCATAACGCCCGTACCGCGAATCGCGCCGACACCCGTGCCGACGATAACACCAACGCCGCAGCCGACAGCAACACCGGATCCCACACCAACGCCACTGCCCACCAGCACGCCTCTGCCTACAGCCACGCCAACTCCCGTCATCGAAGGCTTGCTGGACTTGCAGGGACCTGAGGACAATGCGGCAGTGCGCACGGACAGCGTGGTCGTACACGGCTACGCGCATCCGGACGCCGCCGTGCAGGTTAACCGTGAGCCGGTTGAAGTTGACGAAAGCGGTAGATTTAGGCAGGTGATAGACTTGTCGCCTGGTTTCAACACCATCACAGTCGATGCGGAAACGCCGGACGGCGCGACTGAGAGCGCCAGCGTATCGGTCATATCTCTGATATTGCCGCCGCAGCCGTTCTTCTTGATAGTTACGCAGCCGGAAGACCAGAGCTTCGCAACGCACCCAACCATCCCGCTTATCGGACGCACGACGGCAGGCACAGTCGTAACGGTCAAGGGCGTAGCGGTGCCGGTGGACATATCCGGCGTATTCTCCACCACCATAACGCTAGAGCCGGGCCCCAACCTAATCGAAGTGCAAGGAATCAGCGCCGACGGCGAAGAACTAGACGCACTGGTAGCGGTAATATACAGAGAGCAGTAGGCGAGCATTTTACTCCCATCATTACCCACATTACCCTTCCTGATTACTCACCCTGCCAAATTAGGCACGCGGTCATTCCGCAACCGACGAATGCTGCAGCGAGGCGATTTCATAAATCCCTAATGTTGTCATTCTGAACACAGTGAGGAATCTGAAATCGTTGCATGCAAACCCGTTTGCGACTTTAGAGGGTGTCTGAGAAGTGTTAAAATAGCAGCATGAATAAGCGTAAACCATATCCAACAGACCTGACAGACGCAGAA